>JBATGO010000039.1:0-15256 GCA_049665845.1 Pseudomonadales bacterium
GATACGTCGAGTTATATTGTAGGTTTTCTCAATTTCTTCTCTCGAGAGACCCTTTGCAAGAAGGCGCTTTCGTTTATCTCTTCCGAGTGAATGGCCGGTATGGATTAACGGAATACCAAGAAGATTGGATAATTTTACCGCCACATAGCCCGCATCTGCGTAATGGCTGTGTATGAAATCGGGCATCGTGGGCTGTTCATTCAACCACTTAACGAGATTGTCGAGGAAATTATCCAGGTGATCCCAAAGCTGCTCTTTGGGGAGATATTCATCATGAGCAGCATCGATACGAATTATTCGAGCCTTGTCTGACATTGGCTCAATCGCTTGGGCGTAATCGTCACTGATCGAGAGATCAATGATTCTGCGAGTCACAAGATCAACTTTTGCAACCATTTCCGAGTCGGCGAGGCTACGCGCCAGATCTACTACATACTTTGTTTGCCCTCCGGTATCCGCATCGCGGCCCAACTCCAGTTCGTCTCCGCGAATCAACCCATGGATACTAATCAACAAAATATAGATTTTTTGCCCGTCGGGATTTTTTTCTTTCATATATAACAAAGTTGCTTCCGGTTTTTTAAAAAAATATAAACCCAGCCAGGCTTTTTTATCCAAAATGGTTTAATTATCAATTTGATGCAGTGAATATAGGTCTCCAGGCTATATACAGCTGACCAGGTCCAAATGGCGAAATTCACCATCAGTTTAACGCTTTGTCAATTGTGTCAACAAGGTGTGTGGCGCTCTTCCTGTACGATTTGGAAGATCGATCGCTCAATCAGCGCTTTTCAATTTATATTCACCGTAATCGCTGCGATCCTGCGGACGCTGGTATCTTCTGAAATTACCCGAGGAAAAAACATCGCGGGACCGGTTGCAGGGCGATAATAGCTCTGGCAATTTGTGGAACCCTGCGAAAAACACACAAAACGATCAGCCAGGCAACTATAAAGATAGCCAGCAACCGGCTCAACACTACCGCCATTTCGGGTGCAGTCGATCGCTAGTCTTTTTGGGCAGCTGGTTTGAATAGCGTATTTTTGCCGCCAATCCTGTTACTGATCCACACAAAAAAAACATGATACTTGTTGGGGAAAAGTCGCTGTACCCTGTCCATCAGTTTTGCATCCGTCCCCACAAGAACGCGTCTTTTGTTTTTCTCCACACCCAGTAAAATCTGCGCGGCTGCAGATTCAGCAGTAGTTTTAGCGAATTTCTCGAAATCATCTCCGCGTTTTTCAAAGACAGCTTTTTCGGCATCACCAAGCAATTCACCCAAGCGAGAATTCCGCGCAATGTTAGTTCTTACACCGCCAGGGTGTACACTTGTAGCACTAACGTTGCTGTCACTCAACTCAAGCTCATTGCGCAATGCCTCTGTTAAACCCCTGACTGCAAATTTACTGCTGTTGTAGGCAGATTGACCGGCAACACCAATTAGACCGAATAAGCTCGACAGATTAACAATGTGCCCCCAGCTGGCTTTTTCAAGCACAGGGAGAAAAGCTTTCGTTCCGTATAATACGCCTGAAAAATTGACCCTCATCAACCATTCAAATTCGTCGATAGAGGTGCTCTGGAGCGAGCCAGATGCCAATCCGACACCAGCATTATTAATGACAAGATTGACCTCTCCAAAATGTTCCGCAACTGTTTCTGCGTAAGCAAACACTGCCTCACGGTCAGATACGTCCAGTGTTTGTACGTGCAAATTTATGTCTTTGGTTTCCAGCATCCTCGCGGTGCTCTCCAGAGCAGCTGCATTTACATCAGAAATAGCAAGGCTGGCTTTGCGCTCCGCAAGCTGCAAGGCAAGCGCCTGCCCAATACCACTGCCCGCACCGGTAATAACGGCGACACAATTGGAAAGCTCCCGCATGATTTTTACCTGCATTTTTTTGCGTTTTAAAAATCGTCCTGAATTTTTATTTCTTCCGGACTTTTCCGGTGGCAGCCGTCATGGTATTCAGAACATCATCGTTAAGGCCCAACACAATGCTGGCCAACCACGCCCGGAAGTTATCAGGCCCGCTTGGCTGGCTATTGTCAAAGCCAAGCGCTTCCGTGATCCCGGAGCCATAAACAACTTCGCCGAGCAGCGCCAGCGTGATAAGACCAACCAGGCGATTGGTATTGACCGCGTCTGCATTGTCATCAACCGTTTTGCGCAACTCTTGCGATACTGCCAGAATGCGCTTCATGTTGGAGTCCATTGCGTTTTCAACTCCACTCATATGCAGCCATGCAACCAGCCTGCCTTCTTCACCGGGAAAGGCTGTATCCAGCACTTCCGTCAAAGCCTCAAGCTTTTCATCTGCACCTGCTTCGGCCGCTTTTTTGATCGCGCTGGTAATCCTGTCAGTAGCTCGCAGCCCCATCCTGTTGGCGACCGCAGCGATCAGGCCCTCGCGAGAGCCGAAATGATGGATGACGTTAGGGTGCGCCATTCCCGCTTCTTTGGCCACGGCGCTGATCCTGAGACCTGCCGGGCCAACCTCGGTTATCACCTTCTCAGCAGCATCAAGAATGGCCGTACGGGCAGCCGCCTGCGATTTGTGGGTTTTCCTCGCCATAGGTAATTCAGCTGTAGCAGTTGACAGTCTTGTCAACGGAGTATAAATTATCACCCTATGTTTACAACCCTGTAAACAAAAAAATATGCGCCTGCAAAAGCAGGATGGAGCAGCAACCATGTGCAGCGAAACCGCTTCCGATAGCGCTGTCAGCCATTCCAGGCTCCCGATAGAACGTCGCCGGGTCGATTTCTCGCTTGATGATGTGACCGACAAGTACTATTACAGAAGCAATCCCTATGTAAGCGCCCTATTCGTCTCGCTTTCGGTCAGTTTTCCGCCCGGTGAAGCCGAGTTCATCAAGTCGGTGAAGCTTTTTGAAGACCAGATCACCAATCCCGGGCTGCAGGAGGCGGTGAAAAATTTCGCGCACCAGGAAGCGCATCATTCTTTTCAGCACAAGCTCCTCAATAAAAAGCTGAACGAACTGGGATATAACACAACCGGCATCGAAAAAGTCTTCAGGGAAAAATTAGCGGCGCGCGAAAAGAATTGGTCGCCGCAACGTCGCCTGGCGCGAACCGTTTCCGCCGAGCACATCACCGCAACCTGGGCCCACTGGTCACTCCAAAACGAAGAAAAAATGCAGTATTTCCCGACTTCCTTGCGCCATATGCTGCAATGGCATGCCATCGAGGAGATCGAGCATAAATCTGTAGCCTTCGACGTATACCAGGCATGCGTTGGCGACCGACGCCTGCTTAACCGGGTATACCGGCATTTTCTCTACTTCGAGTTTCCACTCATGCTGCTCCTTACCACTCGCTCCCTTCTCAAACAGGACGGTTACAGATCCAACGCTGAGGATCGCCGCGTGTTGCGAGACTTCCTGTTTGCCAGGAAAGACGGCATGTTTGGCAGTCTGTGGCCGCAATTCAGGGCTTTTACTACGGCGGGCTTTCACCCCTGGGCACTGGATGACTCTGCGCTGGTAGACGACTGGAAAGGCACCCTCTCACCCTACTTTTCCCATGCGTAGGAAGACGCATAGCTCGATTCACAAAAAGCCCCGTCGTATCCATTGACCCAAGGCGAGCAACCAATGCCTGACGCATATTACGACGCAATAATTATTGGCGCGGGTATTTCCGGCATAAGCGCTGCCTACCACTTTCAACGCTACACAAAAAACAAGACGTACAAGATTCTTGAACGCCGGCAGAACCTGGGCGGAACCTGGGATCTTTTTAATTATCCGGGTATAAGATCAGATTCGGATATGTACACCTTTGGCTTTAACTTTCGCCACTGGGATAATGAGTGCGCGATTGCAGAAAAATCCAAAATCCTGGAATATTTGAATAGCACGGTGCAGGAATTCGGGATCGACAAGCACATTGACTACGGACGACACATAACAAGTGCCGACTGGAACAGCAAAACGTCGCGCTGGTTACTAAGCAGCACCGATGGCGAGAAGTTTACCTGCCAGTTTCTCTTTATGTGCGCTGGCTACTACGATTACGATAAAGCGCACAACCCTGCATTCATCGGTATTGAAAACTACAAAGGTAAAGTCGTACACCCCCAGTTTTGGCCAGACGAACTTGATTACACGGGTAAAAAGGTCGTCATTATCGGTAGCGGCGCCACCGCGGTAACGCTGCTGCCTGCCATGGCCGACAAGACCGAACATATTACGATGCTGCAGAGATCACCCACCTACATGGGCTCCAAGCCAGCTATCAGTCCTGTTGCCAACAAACTGGCTTCCCTTTTCGGTCGCTGGGCGGCGAGATGGTGGTTCATCCTGACCAGCATGCTGCTGTACTCCTACTGCAAAACTTTCCCGGCGCAAGCAAAGCAACGCCTGGTGCAAGGTGTTGCAGAAGAGCTTGGTGAAAAGTTCGATGCCAGGCACTTTACGCCAACTTATAAGCCCTGGGACCAGCGAGTATGCCTCTGCCCGGATGGCGATTTTTTCAATGCAATCAAGTCGGGTCAGGCGAGTGTCGAAACTGACCATATCGAGCGCTTTACCGAAAATGGCTTATTGCTGAAGTCCGGAAAAACGCTGGATGCAGATATTGTGGTAACTGCAACAGGGTTAACCATTTCCCTGATGGGTGGTATGTCGCTGACGGTCGATGGAGAAACGGTATGCACCGGTGAACGCTATGTTTACAGGGGCTTGATGCTAAGCGGCGTTCCCAATACCTTTGTATCTATCGGCTACACCAATGCCTCGTGGACGCTGAAAGTCGATCTCGCTAACCGATATGCCACGCGCCTCATCAATAAAATGGATAATAATGGCTGTAAAAAAGCCGTTGCATACCCACAGGGGGAACTGGATGAAATACCGTTTCTCGATCTTGCTTCCGGATATATCACTCGCGCGGCAAACGACCTGCCCAAGCAGGCGAAAACCAAGCCGTGGAAATTGAACCAGAACTTTATACTGGACAACCTCTTGTTGCGACTGACCCGAGTCGATGATGAGGAAATGCATTTTAGTTAAGGCGCGGCGCTGCCGTGCTTCCACAATGTCTACGATCTCAAGACAGCGACATTCAGTTTTTATATCGTTGAGCCGGCTTACCGGTCAGCGCCATTGTCAAGACTGAAAACCGATCAGGGCCAAACCAAAACCTGGCGACCGGTCAAATTTCAACGTCACTGGACCATTAAAGGCGTTTTGGAACTTCAGTCTTCTAACTTGCGTATAACCTAACCCGAAGCGTATGTCCCAATCGGGGGAAATTTTAAATTGATAGCCTAGATTAGCTATATTTTTTCTTAGATAAATCTCACTTTTCACACCCGAATCATTATCCTGTGCAAACCACTTGGAGCCAGTGCGTGCAATTATAACCGTAATTCTTCGCCTGGCAGACAGATCATGATTCCAGCTGAAACGCTGCGTACTGATTGCAACATTACCAAGCGTGCTTTGCCATCGAATACCAAAATCGGGCAAGATGCGATAGCGGTTAAATAAATAATTAGCCTGGATTCCGGCAGTGCTCGAAAACGTTTTGCTCAGCTGAAAAACCCTGAATGTGCTGCCCTCAAGCACCAATCCGTCTTGATCGGGTTTGATATTCCTGAAGCGGTTGGAGGACATCGCCAGTCCAAGCGACCACTCATGCTGCCAAAGGCTGACGCGGTGCTCACTGGTCTTCCAGTGAATTCTACTCTGGTGAAGGTGCCCGTTGTGCAGCGGTGTAGCAATATCCTGCTTCAGTTGTGTGTAGCTATGCTGCCAGGAAAGTATTGCATCGGGATTGAATTGCAGCGGAGCCGGCAACGCTACTGCAAGGTCATTTTTAATAATCGTCAGTTTATCGTGGCTCGAGGTCGAGTCAGCTTTGCCAGTTTCTTCATAGTGGTATTCATTCGCCAGCAGTAAATCAGGACAATATGACAGTGAACACATGATCACGAAGAAAATTAAAGGCGCTGGAATAATTTTGTTTTTATTGTAAAGCATCACACCAGGTACTTCGTCGCAGGTATTTCATAATAGGTCGACCCCTGGTTCGCTTGCCGACGGGCCCACCAATTTGCAATTATTGTACAGGCTAATAAAAATAATGCGTCTTTATATCATCAAAATAAACGGTCTAAACTATATCATTGAATCCATAGGGCTCACGAACATAATTTGAAAGAGCGGGGCAATCCTCGATTCTTTGCCTGTTGGTTTTGAAATGATTGTAATAAACTGCGTCAAAGGGAATTAGCGCGGTGAATCGCCGCCAGTCCGCTTTCGTAGTTTGGTGCCCGGCGCGGTATTGCTGGCTAACAAGCTTCCTCGGACATTTTGTCGACAACGTTGTTCTCGCGATTGCGGTATCCTGCCTCCATACACTGTAGCGGGTCCCGTCCAGATAATTCACAGCATGAATTTTCAAGTATGCGTCAGTTACCCGATTTGAGATGATCATGAACTCGATTGCAAGAAAGGTTTTTCAGACTTGCGAGGTGCCCGATGATCTCGATTCAGTCATTTCGATTGATGAGGATATCGAGACAAAGCCGGAAATTGTCGGCTTAACCCAAACCAATATCGATGCGATTTGGGATCAAACCAAAAAGCTCTACCGGACTGGTGCTCATCCTGCGATTTCCATAAGCATCAGGCGTAAAGGCAGGCTGGTTATTTCGCGCGCGCTTGGCCACGTTACGGGCAATGGGCCCAAAGACGACGTAAACACCAAAAAGATAGTCGCCACAACCGGCACGCCTTTTTGTATCTTCTCCAGTTCAAAAGGTGTCACAGCATTGCTGATGCATATGCTTGCCGAGGAAGGGCTGGTTAACATCATGGATCCGGTCGCATTCTACGCGCCGGAATTCGCGCGCAACGGCAAAAAGAACATTACCATCCATCAAATACTTGCGCACAGGGGTGGCATTCCGGGTTTGCCCGCCAGTGCAGGCGTAGATACCTTGTGGGATGAAAATGAAGTGTGGCGACTCCTGTGCGAAGCAAAACCTATTATTACTGATGGATCACAATTGGCCTATCACGCTATTACTGGTGGCTTTGTACTCGAGCAAATAGTTAAAAAAGTAACAGGTGAATCGATCAACCAGTACATCAACAAAAAAATTCGCATGCCAATGGGCATGAAATATTTTTCTTACGGAATAGAGCAAGAAAATTTGCATGAGATTGCCACTCACTATCACACCGGCCTGCGGCCTGGCCTGTTAACGGGTCGGTTTGTAAAGCGAGCACTTGGCGAGACACTTCCGAATGTCGAAAAAGCCTGTAATGATCCGAGATTCCAGAAGGCAGTAATTCCCGCTGGCAATCTCGTTTCTACAGCGAATGAATCATCAGCTTTTTTTCAAATGATGCTTGACGGCGGTGTATGGCAGAACAAAAGAATTTGCAGGGAAGAAACTGTTGCGAGAGCGATACAGGAATACGGTAACAGAACGTTCGACAGAACCCTGCTAATGCCTATGCGCTACAGCGCCGGGCTTATGTTGGGAGACGAACCTTTCGGAATATGGGGCCCAGCGAGCAAGCATGCTTTCGGTCACCTTGGCTTGGCAAATAAATTTTGCTGGGCAGATCCAGTGCGCGAGATTTCTGTCGCCATCCTCAACTCCGGGCTCGCGATGATCGGACCCCATATTGCGCCACTGGTAAATCTAATCAGGTCAATAGGTAACAATATCCCGGCAAAAAGCGAGCCACGAATTTTTTCTTATGGTATTGGGCAGAGGCAGGAAAAATAAGCAGGGAATGTAGTGTTCGTCAGGGCGTAACTGGCCGGGCCCTCATAGCAGATTTATCAGGCCCTTAGATCGGGAACGTGTTTGGGATCCAGCCTCTGAATAAACCTGGCAAAGTGCTTGCAAGCATCTGTAGCTGTAAAAATACCCGCAACGTCGCCCTTGTTCAACACAACGACGCTACCCAGGTGTCTCTCCGCCATGACTTCCAGAACCTTCTCCAGCTGGTCGTTTATATCTGCCACCACGAAAGTGCCTGAACATATGTCGCCAACCCGCATGTTTCCGTCGATCTTGCTGCCATAGGCCGCCGCATGGTGCAGCAAATCGCGCTCCGAAAGCACGCCCGCAATATCGCCATCTTCCCTGACAATCAGGTGCCGGATATCGTGCTTTTCCATCATGCGTTTGGCTTCGTCGATAGCCGCGGAATTTTCGATGCTGTATGGAAACGGAGTAATCACCGAAACCAACGATAGTCGCTTTTGCTTGGCCACAATTTATAATCCCCGGTTCTTTACTCAAGTTTGCCAGTTTAATTGAACGTTATAAACATCTTTAATAACAAGCGTGAAATATGCGATTCCGCCTGTCGCGACCTGTACTGCAGACCGACCCGGATCAGCAGATTGATCGATGCCCAGACTTTGCTTATGCTCAGGCTGGGCATAAGCAAAGACTGCGCGTCGGCCCCCTGCCAATCCAGCAGCAAAAGAGAATAATTATCATTTACATCCAGCATTGAAGTTTCTTTCATCTGGCGTCTTGTATTACCGGCTGCAGGATTTAATAACGTGGAACAGCCAGCGCCACAAAGTCCCGAAACTGTCACAATGCTTCCACTGTGGGATATGGCCGAGGGGCAGGTCGGTGAAGTCTGCAGCTACTCCGCTTAGTTGACTGGCAACGCCTGCGGGCGGCGGAATAATCGGCGCACAAGGTATAGCGATGTTCGGCATTTACTTGTTCGGCATCCTGATGGGACTGCTGGTAACGGCATCGGTATCCCGGGTGGGCAAGAGTCACCATGACGACCTGCCATTTGTATTGGAGATGCCGCCCTATCGTCTGCCAGGCGCTGTGCCACTACTGCGCGGTGCATGGGATCGCAGCAAGTATTTTGTGACCAAGGCAGGCCCGGTTATTTTTTTTGTCACCCTGGTAGTCCGGGTATTAGGTTATCTGCCCAATGGCGGCACGAACCTCGCTGGCTCATGGCTCGGTATTATCGGCCATTGGATTGAGCCCTTTTTCCAACCGCTGGGATTGGACTGGAAATACGGAGTCGCGATAATCACCGCCTTTCTCGCGCGAGAAGTATTTGTCGGTACGCCCGGTACGTTATTCGGACTGGAAAATGCCGAAGATAATATTATTTCACTGGCTGAGCATGTGCAGAATAGCGGCCTGCCTCTGGCCTCGGGTGTGGCACTACTTGTGTTCTTCGCTATTGCGCTGCAATGCATCTCCACGATGGCAATTCTGAGTAAGGAGTCGGGATCCTGGCGCCTTCCAGCACAACTTTTTGTCGTTTATTTTTTGCTGGCCTACTGCCTTGCCTGGTTCGCGTTTCAGGCCATACAGCTTTGGGGGTAATGTGCGCACGCGGCCAACAGAGATTGAACGAGCCCTGCAATCATGGCTATTGTCACATAGGCGGCTAGCAGCTACATCATGTAGCGTATCACCGATTGGTGATCAATCAGCTGACGTGCAATTTTTTGTCGCTCAGAGATGACAATCGACCTGAGAACGTCGAGCGCCTCATCAAAGTCGTTGTTAAATACCAGATACTCATACTCTATAAAATGCGCTATCTCACTCTTTGCCAGTGCGACCTTTTTATTGATAACCTCTTCCGAATCAATGCCGCGCCCCATTAAGCGTCGCTTGAGAGCATCTGCAGATGGAGGCATTATAAAAATAAGTATGCTCTCAGGAATGAGATGGCGAACCTGTTGTGCGCCCTGCCAATCTACCTCAATAATGACATCGATGCCGGAAGACAGTTTTTCTTCAATTGCCTGCTGTGAAGTGCCGTAATAATCTCCCATCAACTCCGCAGATTCCAGGAAACTCGCCTCTCCCAGCATCTCGTTGAACGCTTCGACGCTTACGAAGTAATGATGCACACCCTCCTGCTCGCCATCACGCCGTTGCCTCGTGGTATGGCTCACTGATAGCTCAAGATTGCCAAGTTTCTCGACCAATGCCCTGGCCAGGCTTGTTTTCCCAGTTCCCGCTGGCGCTGAAAAAACGAACAAAGAACCGCGTTCCATACCTACTACCTCGCTCTAGCTGCATAAAACTGTCATCAGGATCTGGCGAATGACGGGCCAAAAATCAAACGACATTTACGAGTATAGCCGTCGCTGGTTATACGCTCCTGAGATGAACTTGGCAGTTACAAGATAAAGAGCCCTGTTGGAATAATGGGCGTGGCGGCGTATAAAAAATATACGCTTATTTGTATTGAGTCAGTTGAAACGCATACTTACCACGCAGAGGCTGGCTGGAAAATGGCGATCACACCGCTTCGATTTCCATATATTGCGACCAACATCCCGCAAGGCCAAACCATGGCCGAATGGGCATGCCCGATCCGACATACTCAAATCGTCTCGCCTGAACCGGGCTTGAAGGCCTGGTCGCAACCATTCTCGACGCATCGACTAAGCTTTATTTGCCAATCCTGGCTGGCAAAAGCCGGAATTGTTGCGCTCCAGAACAGGCGCGAGGGCACAGGTAACATGCGATGCCCCTTGCAAATATTTCACACCATAAACCAGCCACTATTGAATGATGAAAAAAACTCCAAGCATTCCCGTAATAATTTTTTTCATGTCCGCCGCCGTAATTGCTGCGTGTTCGCTGCTTGCGAAAGACTGGTACAAAAAAGACTATCTGGAATGGGAGCGGTTATTTACTGACGTTGAGCGAAGCGCATTCTCTGCCACGCACAAAATGTTAAGAGTGCATAGTGGATTTGAATCGGATTATAAAGGATTGATAGAAAGCGCCGATTCTATCTCCGCGCAACTCAGTTTTTTAACCACGAAAAGAAAGCAAATAGATGCCGACGGTGCATGGCAACGCTTCCAGCTTTCGATCCCTGAAATTGAAACGCTCAACACACTGGGCAATAGTTTTACTGCTTCTCTTATTAACTTTGAAGCAAACTCTTCTCAGCTAAAATACGCGACTTCAATTGCATTTCAGACCTTACAACAAATGCGAGCCACTACTGGCGCAAACGACACAGAATGGCGGGCCAATATAAGCACGATTGAAAAAAAGCTGCTGCAAAAATATATCCTCAACAACATAGATAACGGTGAAAAACTCTCGCATTTCATCAATCGCCTCATATTAAATCCCGGTTCAAGACAGGAGCGCGAGCAGCTAACGGCACTGGAGGAACAGGTTAAAAACATAGAGGTCTACAGCCCCATTCTCGACACGGTACTTGAGACCCATTTCAAAGTTGAAAAACTTCTGGGCGCTGAAATCAATCGGTTACGCATGAGGACCGCCTGGTATTACGAAGAAGCAACAACAAAAGGTGATTCAGCGGAAATTTCCGTTGCAATGATGACGCTTTTTATTCTTGTTTATGGCACTTACTTCGCCTTGCAATCAATTAAATTCTCCAGTCAGCTGCAGGACACCAATCGTACGCTCGAAAGAAAGGTTAAGGCAAAAACCAAAGAATTGGAGCAAAAAATAGATCTGTTACGCACAGAAACTGATACAAAAAATGCCGTGCTGGCATCGCTAAAAGCTACCGAAACAGAAATCAAACAGCGCGAAGCATTTTTCAGGGCCATCACTGAAAAAGCATCAGATCCAATACTCATTGTCGATAAAAAACTGTTTATCCGTTTTTCAAATGCCGCGACCCATCTCTTGTTTGAGTGTGGCGAGACGGAGTTTATTGAGAAAGGGTTTGCAGAATATTTGCCACAGATAGATTCGATTGAAAAGCTTGTTGGCACCAAACAAAGCAATACAATTGGCATAACTTCAAGTGGCTCAAAGCTCAGCCTCAATATATCGCTTAGTAAAATAGAGGAAGACAACGACACGCGTTATGTCTGCATCCTGCACAACGTGAGTAATCTCAATTTGGCGACGCAAGGGGCTGCATAGATTTTTACGAAACCCTTGTCGGCATCCGTAGTGCCATGGCATTGTAAATTTTATACGCCAATTTTTCCAGATTGAGCCGGCCAGCAATTAAAGATCGACCAGCACCTACAGCGCCTGCGAAACGACTGCCAAAAATAGTGCTTGTTAGCATAAGCATTACATTCGCTGGAAACACGAACCCGTAAATTTGCGGAATCAATGTAGGCAGGACCTTCCAGCTACCTTATCCAGCGCGAAAAGAAACTCGCGCGACGCGACTTCCACTCTTTCACATTTGCTTTTGCTCGTGCGTCGATGCAGTTTTTTTTGGGCAGGTTTTACTCGCAACACCGCAATCAGTTATCGCTGCCAACGAATGAGATCGAGCTCCAATGGCACTGCAACAGTCGCGTGGTTTGGAACCACGCGCACGGTGAAGTGTTCGGCGGGGCGAGCTGCCTTAACTGAACAGCGATAAAACCACCAGTTCGGTTCCAGTGAAAGCAGTGCTGCATCGGGCATCTCGATGCGAGACATCTGCAGTTTCACCGGTTCATCACCATGAATCCCATCAGCATACAGTTCAACCCGCACAAATCCGGGATCAAGGCCATCCAGATACACACTTATTTCGAAAAGATGCTCGCCGTTACCGGATTGCACTGTCATCTCACCAAATTGCAGCGCGCCCCATTTTTCTTTTAGTGAGTGTTGCCAATTGATGATGCTGGTTCCTAATGCACCGCTGTAGGCAACACGTTCTCGGTAAGCGTTTGCAGCAGGGAAATAGAGGCGCTCGGTGTACTCGCGCACTGTGCGACTGGCAGAGAATTGTGGCGTCAGCTGCGACATGCTCGCCCTTATTTTTGCCAGCCACTGCTCCGGGATACCATGTTCATTGCGCGTGTAGAACGCTGGGATCACTTCATGCTCCAGCAAATAGTAAAGTTGTTCCGCTTCAAACGCGTCCCAATCCGGATCGTGATCGTGCTCTTCACCATCACCAATAGCCCAACCTACGTCTGGTGTGAATGCCTCGGCCCACCAACCGTCGAGTACCGACAGGTTAATGCCTCCATTAACGAGCACTTTCATACCGCTCGTTCCGCATGCCTCCCACGGCCGTCGCGGCGTATTAATCCAGACATCGACACCTTGCACCAAGTTTTCGGTTAATAACATGTCGTAGTCGCTCAGGAATATTACATGCTGGCGCAAAACAGGTTGCCTGATTAATTGAATCCACTGCTGAATCAGGTCCTTGCCAGACTGGTCTGCAGGATGTGCCTTGCCTGCGATTACAAGTTGCACGGGGCGCTCTGGGTCAGTAAGCAGGCGGGTCAAACGAATTGGGTCGTGAAGCAAAAGGTTAGGCCTTTTGTAGGTAGCAAAACGACGGGCAAAACCAAGCGTCAGTATGATTGGATCAAACAGGTGCTTCGCTTCTTCAACCTTCTCAGCTGACGATCCCGTCGCAATCAATTGTCTTGATAGTCGCTGGCGCGCAAACTGGACGAGCGAATGACTTGCATCAATTCGGAATTGCCAAAGCTTTTCATCTGGCACACAACAAATATCGCTCGCCAGGTTTTCGCCTGCACCCAACCAGCGATTCTTGCCGCAATATTGCGTCCATATTTCGTCTGCCGGCTCGGAATCCCAACTCGGCATGTGCACACCATTTGTGACATGCCCGATCGGTATTTCAGCCATGGGCCACTGCGGAAAGAGCGGTTCGAATATTTGTCGACTGACTTTACCATGAAGCTCGCTAACGCCATTGATCGCTCCACTGCCACGAATCGCAAGGTACGCCATATTGAAATTTTCCGAAACATCATTTGGGTCCTGGCGACCCAAAGCAAGCAATTCGTGAAGGGAAATTCCGAGGCTCTCTAGTGCGTAGCGACCAAGGTACTGGTCGATGAGGCTGGGAGAAAAACGATCGAAACCCGCCGGCACAGCAGTGTGTGTTGTAAACAGGTTACCCGCTCGTGTGGCCGCCAGCGCGACCTCGAATGGCTGGCCTGACTGTTCCATAAAGTCACGAGCGCGCTCAAGGACTGCAAAAGCTGCATGCCCCTCGTTCAAATGACATACCTCTGGCTGGATACCGAGCCGGGCAAGCAGTCGCCATCCGCCGACGCCCAAAATCAGTTCTTGCATCAAGCGAACATTGGGACCACCACCATAAAGCTCGCTGGTAATACCCCTATGCACCGGAAAATTCGCTGCGTCATTGCTGTCAAGCAAATAGAGCTTGACCCGACCGACCTGGACCTGCCACGCACGCAACCAGACCGAATTGCCTGAGAGCTCGAGTTTCAGCCGCAACCATTCACCGTTGGCATCACGCAACGGAACGATCGGTAATTGCCCCGGGTCGTTGTAGGGAAACAGGGCCTGTTGCGAACCGTTGCTGTCGATTACCTGGCGAAAGTAACCGCGCTGGTACAGCAGCCCTATTCCAACCACTGGTACTCCCAAATCGCTGGCAGCCTTGAGTTGGTCACCCGCAACATTGCCCAGTCCACCCGAATAGATAGGCAGGGCCTCGCTCAGCATAAACTCCATACTGAAATACGCTACACAGTTTAACGACGAAGGATCATGGTTTTTCTGAAACCATGCCGGCTGCTCGACAATTGCCCGTCGCGCTTGAATCAGTTCATCGATATTTTTTCGAAATACAGGATCGCCCAAAACGCTCGCAATCTGGTCGCGCGAAGCAGTCTGCAACACTACCCAGGGATTACGTGTGATTTCCCAAAGTTCCGGGTCAATCTTCTGCCAGATTCTGTCGGCTGCATGATTCCAGGACGAGCGCAAATCCAGGGCCAGCTCGGCCAGGGCGTCAAAGCCATCTATTTCTGCAGGGAGCAGGTTATAGACAGGATGACTGGAGCGTACGTGTTCACTCATACTGCAAAAGCCCGCGTGAAACAGGCCCGGCATGGGCTTTAGGTAAGTGGGCCATAGCAAGTCTCTAAAGGCTCTTCTGTTATTTTCTATCTTTCATTATCTATTTTTAAAAAAGCACGCAGCAGCTAAAATTAATAATCGGAACCCTGGCTGATTATATATATTAAGCTCCCGTGCAAAACCACCACTACCGTACTCAGCATCAGACGATATTTTTTATACCATCTCGCGTAATCATTTTTGTACCAGTCAAGATATAACATCCAGCAATGGCCGGCCAACAACAAAAAAATACAGTAGAGCTGCTCAAAGTGAAAGCTGATTAATGAAGCGACCGCCAACAAAACAATCAGGTTACTCTGTAGTAGAAGCCAGCGACTTCGATCCTGATAATGCCAGACTGTGCCGGCGAGAAAGCATAGAATCCCCGCTGAGTA
>JBATGO010000040.1:0-2372 GCA_049665845.1 Pseudomonadales bacterium
ACGTACGGCTGTGTAATGGTTTCGACCGGTTCCAGTTTGGCAAAAGCCTGTATGGCAAGAGCCCGTCATTCACCGGCGTGATTAAGCGCGGTTACATCGGTTAACGGCACCGGTCGCAAAACCTTTAGGGCTACAGGGGCGAAAAACGTGAACTAGTACACAGACGGAGAAGGATTGCCCGAAAAATGTCCAGCACCCGCGAGCCTGCGGCGCGACGCGTGGCGAATCAGCTCGGAAAGCATGCGCAAATAACGCGCTTGCGGCGGATGGCGCCTTACAGGTTGACCGCTAACGAAAGCCGCGTGCGGCACGCTACACGAAGCAGGCGTGTGGAAAACCAAAAGACAAACGGGGGGTGGTTTGGAGATTAACGCAGGAAGTTAAACAGTGAAAGACTGGCCACGCGCGCGAAACTCTGCTGCGCGGCTTCCAGCGTGAAGCTGAGGAAGCTGAGGTTGCTGATCGCCTCGGCATAGTCGAGGTCGCGAATATCGCTGAGTATTTCCTGGTAACCGAGTTCGCGGTCGAGTTCGGCCGAGCGCGTGGTTTCGAGTGTGTTGAGCCGCGCCCCTGCCTGTGCGCGCGCCGCAAGCAATTTGTCCTGCACCGCGTCAAGATTATTCAGCGCATCGTTGACGAAAGCTTCACGATCCGGGCCGGTAGGCTGTCGCGACATATCCCTGGATATCCGCTCGACAGTGGTCAGCAGGTTGCCCTTGTTAATCGCCTCCAGCAGGATCTGGTCACCCGGCAGCGGGCTGCCGGTGGCTTCCACCGTGATACCGTTGAAGCTGATGCCCGCTACCGGGTCATAAAGCTGGTTCGCCGCCAACACCGCGCCGTCTGAGCGGCGGCTGATACTGTAGTTTTGGGCCGGCGGCGCGACGGCGTTGATATCGTTGAATTCAACCACGTAATCTTCCGGAAAACCGGCATCAAAAACCGCCTGGTCGCTCACCTCGGCAAAGGTGACGGCAAGACTGCTTGCGCCCGGGCTCAGCGTGCTGGCCAGCACATTGTTATTTTCGAGCGGGATATTGTTGAACAGGTCGCCGCCGGGCAGCGAAATCGCAATCGATGCATCGCTGCTGATCTGGATTAACTGCTGGCCGTCGTCGCCGGCATACTGGTAAGCACCATCAACTTTCTCAAACGGCTTTTTATCGACCATGAAACCGGCAAAAATATAATTGCCGTTGGCATCCCGGGTATTGAGCAGGTCCTCGAGCTCAACCGTCCGGGTTTCGATTTCCAGCGCGATCAGGCGGCGCTCATTATTGGTAAGCGCGCCGTTGCCGGATTGCACTACCAGCTCACGCGTGCGGGTTATGACCGATTCGATTGAACTGAGCGACTGTTCGATCTGCGCCAGGCGGTTTTCGGCAAGGTCGATATTGCGCTGGAACTGGCCCGATACGGCCAATTGCGTTTCGAGCTTCTGGATACGGGTTGCCGCAACCGGATCGTCTGCTGTACTCAGCAGGCGCTTGCCCGAAGAGATTTGCTGCTGCGTTTCCTTCGTGCGCGTCGACAAATCGCCAAGCGATTTGACGCCCTGCTGAAAAAACTGCTGTGTGGAGAGACGCATGTTACCTAACCTTGCACAACCGCGTGTGAGGACACCGGCATGCGGTGTACGACAGCGTTAACTGAATGCCGCAATCAGGGTGTCGAAGGTTGACCTTGCAATCGCGATGATTCTTGCTGAAGCATTATAGACCTGTTCATACTGTAACAGCCGCGCGGCCTCTTCATCGAGATTGACACCGGAAATACTGCTCGCACGCTGCTGCGACTGCTGCAGCAGCGAATTGGCTGCTTCTCTATTGATGCGCGCCGCAGAAGTATCAGAACCGACTTCACCAATCAGCCTGCTGTATACGTCGCTGATCGACGCCTTGCCACTGCGCTGTACGCTGGCGGTTTGCAATTGTGCAAGCGCCAGCGCATTGCGATTGTCGCCTACGCCCGAGACACCGGGCTCAATGCTGAAACGATCACCCGCACTGGGCGCACCACTGATCGATGCCTCGTAGCCGAGGAAGGCGGGGTTTGCCTGCGGCACTGATGCTGCAAAAAAGCCTGCGCTGGATACCGCTGAAACGTTGGCCGGCAGTGCCAGCGTAACGGTGCCCGCGGTGGTCGCCTCCTGCCCGGCATTGATCACGGTCGCGGCAGCCACACCGTTCGCTTCGGTGACCGTGAGCGTATCTGCGCCGGCGCCGGTATTTTGCAGCACCAGGTCATCGCCGCGCAGCGAGCGTATTTGTAGCGTCGATCCCTGCGATGAAGCAGTAATGCCCGCCGGGCCAAGCAGCTGGTTAATCCGCCCTGCAAGAAAATCACTGGTAACCGGCAGCGGCACCGGGCCC
>JBATGO010000041.1:0-2113 GCA_049665845.1 Pseudomonadales bacterium
GCGCAACCCGATGTACCTCGGGCTTGCCACCGCGCTTGCTGGTATTGGTTTTGCGCTGGGCAACTGGTCGGCTTTTTTGTGGCTGCTGCTATTTGTGCTCTACATACAATCATTCCAGATTTATCCCGAAGAGCGCGCCATGCTGGAGCTGTTCGGCGACGATTTTCGCGCTTACTGCGACAGGGTAAGGCGCTGGCTGTAGATACGTTGGTGCGGCGATTGCGCAGGAAATGTAATGCAGGAGACTGTCATGACCCTACGAACACGATTTATTGAATACCGCCACGGGGATGTGCTACTCGAAGGCATGCTGGCCTGGGACGATGTGCTCAAGGGTCCGCGCCCCGCTGTTGCGGTTGCGCACACCTGGGCCGGTCGTGGAGAATTCGAATGCGACAAGGCGAAGTTGCTGGCCGGGTGGGGCTACGCAGGCTTCGCAGTCGACATGTTCGGCAAGGGTGTGCGGGGTAGCAGCGCCGAGGAAAACAGCGCACTGATCGCACCCTTCATGGCAGACCGCGACCTGCTTGCGGCGCGCATCAACGCAGGCATCGACGCACTGGCTACCCAGCCTGAAGCAGAAGCCGGTAAACTGGCCGCGATAGGTTTTTGTTTTGGCGGGCTCTGCGTGCTGGACCTGGCCCGGAGTGGGAGAGATGTCAAAGGCGTGGTCAGTTTGCACGGCCTGCTGCAGGCGCCGCCGCAGCGCAGTGAAAAAATCAGCGCCAGCATTCTCTGCCTGCACGGCTATGCCGACCCGATGGCGCCGCCCGAATCCGTACTGGCGCTGGGCGAGGAACTCAGTGCCGCCGCGGCCGACTGGCAGCTGCACGCCTACGGCAACACCTTACATGCCTTTACCAACCCCAATGCCAACGACCGCGCTTTTGGTACAGTCTACGATCCGCGGGCTGCGCGGCGCGCCTGGCACAGCACCCGCGGCTTCCTGCAGGAGTGCCTGGCCTGAGGCCTGGCCTTCGTGGCAAGCAGTGCAATAGCACCAGGAAGGGCTTGGAATACAGGCAGCCACTTTATTAAAATACAGTAAGTTAGCGCACCTTGTTAGCAGTTGTTTTGATATTGTGTACGCTCAATAGTACCCTTGAACGGTACTTGCAGCTGTTGCGGCTGTATAGATAATATCCTGTACGCAGAGTCAGAGTCAGAGTCAGAGTCAGAGTCAGAGTCAGAGCCAGAGCCAGAGCCCGTTAGCCCGATCCCGGGCCAGCGCACTTTCGGAAAGAAGCCGTAGCCGATGATCACAGTGCTGAGCAGCAAGAAATTCGAACAGTCGATGGCCATGGCCGACAGTTACGAGGAATGGCTCGAGGCGGCAACCAATTTCGATAAATCGACTGGCGCACACCGCTGGCGCGTGATGGACCAGTCGCGCCGTTACGACTATGTATCGATTCGTATTCGCCTCGATCGTTTGCGCTCGATGCGTGCCCGCCACGACAATCGCGGCCTGCTGTTTACCCTGAATGAAGGCATCCACGGCAATATGGCCGGTATGGGCAACCCGCGCCTCTATACCAGGGCCAGGTCCGGCACTAAAACGCTGATCATCGATTACGTCGACGAGATTGTCGATGCGCTGCATTACCTTGCCAGCCAGACCGTGACCGATATCAGCTTCGAAGAGAAAATTGAATTCTTTCGCCGCGCCCGCCACTGTTTTGGTTGCTCGGCCATGATGCTGAGCGGTTCTGGCAGCCTTGCCTATTTCCATATGGGCGTGGTCAAAACCCTGCTCGGGCAGGACCTGCTCCCGGCAATCCTGTCCGGCTCCAGTGGCGGCTCGATAGTCGGTGCCTATATCGCCACGCAGACTATTACCGACATCGACGTAATGTTCGACCCGGAGCGAATTGCCGATGCCTTTGGTGGTGAAGAGCTTGGTCGCGACATCGGCCAGAACCTGCGCGCCGATGACCTTTATGATGCGCTGGAGCAGATGATTCCGGACCTCACCTTCGATGAAGCCCACGAATTAACCGGCCGCAAGCTCAACGTTTCGGTTGCGCCAGTAGAAACCTTGCAGACTTCGCGCCTGCTCAACGCGATTACTTCTCCGAACGTTTTTATTCGCGAGGCGGTCATGGCTTCCTGC
>JBATGO010000042.1:0-5351 GCA_049665845.1 Pseudomonadales bacterium
CGACGGCAGTCCCGATGTGATCGATGCCAACGATGCGACACCGACCGCGGTGAATGACAGCGGTAGCGGTACCGCAGGCGTTGCCGGAACTTACGATATTCTTGCCAACGATGATTTCCTGCCGAACAACGACAGCAACAATGTCGGCACCACGGCGATTGTGAATCTTGGCACTGGAACGGCAGCCGGCACGATCAGCTTCAACAACAGCACAGGCGAGCTGACCTATACGCCGACCTTTGGCGAGGGCGGCAGCGCGCCGACGGTTGTCTACCAGGTTTGCAACATCGTGCCAAACCCTGATGTCTGCGCGACTGCGACCGCGATCATCACGGTGGCAGCAGCAAGTGATACCGATGGCGACGGCAATCCGGATGCGACCGACCCCAACGTCAACGCGCCGACCGCGGCTGCGGACAGCGGCAACGCCGATCCAGCTGTAGCAGCAACATTCAGCGTGCTCGCCAACGATGATTTCCTCGCCAATAACGATGCGGCCAATGCTGGGACGACCACCCTGGTTGACACCGGCAATGGCACCGCAGGCGGTGTTGTTGCCGCAGATCCTGCAACAGGTGGAATCACCTACACCCCACTTGCGGGTGAGGCAGGGCAGGCGGTAACGGTTGAATACCAGGTTTGCAACACGGACCCGAACCCGGATGTTTGCGCAACGGCAGTGCTCACCGTGAACGTATCTACGGGTCCCGATACCGACGGCGATGGCAATCCGGATGCAACCGACCCGAATGTCAATACGCCAACCGCAGCGGCCGACAACGGTGGCGCATCAGTAAATGTTGCCGCCAGTTTTGACGTGCTGGCCAACGACGATTTCCTGCCCAACAATGCGCCGAACAATGCCGGTACGACAACCGTGGTGGATACCGGTAACGGTATCGCTGGCGGCACTGTTGTGCTCGATGCAGCCACCGGGCAAATCACCTATACACCGCTGGCTGGCGAAGCGGGCTCATCGGTTACGGTTGAATACGAAGTTTGTAATACCGACCCGAACCCGGATGTTTGTGCGACTGCCTTGCTGACGGTAAATGTTGCGGCCGGGCCGGACACCGATATGGACGGCAACCCCGATGCGACTGACCCGAACGTGAGCGTGGCTACCGCACAAAACGACAGTGGCAATGGCTCGGTCGGTTTAACCGGTAACTACGATCTGCTCGCCAACGATGACTTCCTGCCCAATAACGCTGCGAATAACGCGGGCGTTACCACGCTGGTCGATCTCGGTACCGGCAGTGCGGCGGGTGTTGCGGTGATGAATGCAACCACCGGACAACTGGATTACACACCTGTGCAAGCCGAGGCCAGCACATCGGTGACGGTAAACTATGAAGTCTGCAACACCAGCCCCGACCCGGATGTCTGTGCGCAGGCGACTGCAACGATTGCGATCGCAGCGGCGGCGGGTCCGGACACGGACAACGACGGCACGCCCGACGTAATCGATGCGAACCCTGCAACGCCAACCGCAGTCGATGACAGCTTCAGCGGCACTGTCGATGTCGCTGCTACCCATGACATCCTGGCCAACGATGACTTCCTGCCTAACAACAATGGCAATGGTGTCGGCACGGTTAGTCTCGCCGATAACTGCGGTGGTACTGCGGCTGGCAGCATCGCGTTTGACGCCGCAGCGGGCACACTGATTTACACGCCCACAATCGCGGAATCCGGTGTGGCGGTTACCGTCGAATACCAGGTATGCAACACTGGTCCCGATCCTGACGTCTGTGATATTGCGGTCGTAACGATTAATGTTGCCGCGCTGCCCGACACCGATATGGACGGCATCCCGGATACCGTTGAAGGCACAGCGGATAGCGACGGCGACGGCCTGCCCGACTTCAACGATCCGGATGCAGACAACGACGGTATTCCCGATGCTGTTGAAGCGGGTGCATTGCCTTCAATGCCGGTCGATACAGATGGCGACGGTCTGCCGGATTATCTTGACCTCGATAGCGACGGTGATCGTATCATCGACCGAATCGAAGCGGGTGCGGCGCCAACGGTACCCACAGATACCGATGGTGATGGCAAGCCCGACTACATCGATACCGATTCCGACAACGACAATATTCCCGATACGCTGGAGGACAGCAACTCGCCGATCCTGTCGGGTGCGGATATTGATTCCGATGGCATTGATGACGCGGTCGATGTCAGCGAAACGGGCGGTATGGACGGCAACGGCAACGGTATCGACGATGCATTTGAGCCGACCAATACTGATGGCGATGGTCGCCCCGGCGGTGACAACCTGCCGAATCACCTCGACCTCGACAGCGACGCCGATCGCCTGCTCGATATTATCGAGTCGGTTACGGTGCCGGCGCCTGTTCCCAACGACGCCGACAGCGATGGTATCGATGACTCGCTCGATGTCGATATCACGGGTGGCGATGACCTGAACAACAATGGCATCGACGACAGCCTTGAACCGCTGGACACCGATGCAGACGGTAAGCCGGATTATCTCGATATTGATGCAGATAACGACAGCATCCCGGATGCCGTTGAGGCCGCGCCGAATGGTGCGACACTGCCGGTGCTATCCGGCCTCGATAGCGATAGCGACGGCATCGACGACGCGGTTGACCCGGACAACGGCGGCGCTGCCGACGGCGATTTAAACGGCATCAGCGACAACGGTGAGCCGGTTAATACCGATATCGACCTGAACGCGGCGAACGGAGACGTGTTACCGGATTATCGCGACCTCGACAGCGACAACGACAGCCTGCTGGATCTGGAAGAGGCGGGCAACGGTGCTGCGGTGCCGGAGGTCAACGATGTCAATATGGATGGTTTAGTCGACACGCCGGCAGATGAAGCCAGTGTGCCGACACCTGCCGACAGCGACAGCGACGGTATCCCGGATTACCGCGACCTGGAAAGCACCAACCCGGCCAATAACGGTGCTGGCCCCTACGACCTGTCGACCAACCCGACACCACCGGCGGATAACGGCGCCGGTATGGTTGACGATCCGGCCGATATGGACGGTGATGGTATTGCCGATAGCACGGACCCGCAGCCGAATGCGTTTGGCGGCGGTACCGACAGTGACCTGGATGGCATACCGAACGACATGGACCTGGATGATGATAACGACGGCATTCCCGATCTTGTTGAGGGCTTCAACGCGTCCAATCCGGCAGCGTCTGTCGATACCGATGCTGACGGCGTACCGGATTACCTCGACCTCGACAGCGACAACGATGGCCTGACCGATTTGATCGAGTCATCTCCAACGGCTGACGATATCGACAACAATGGCAGGATTGATACGCCGGTGGATATCGACCTTGATGGTGTCGACGACACGCGTGCGGTGAATACGCCGGTCGATACCGACAGTGATGGAACGCCGGACTTCCGTGACCTCGACAGCGACAATGATGGTCTTGCCGATCTTGCGGAGTCGCTGCCGCCGGGCGTTGCTGCGAGCACCATTGATGTGAATGGAGATGGGGTGCAGGACGCCATTGATCCGCAGTCGGGCAGGCCGCTCAACCCGCTGGTACCACAGGATAACGATATGGATGGCGATTCCGACTTCCGCATTGCGGCGGGCTTTACGCTCAATAACTTGCCTGGTGGCGAAGGCCCCGGATTGCGTACCTCCGTGTCTGGCGGTGGTGGCAGCGCTGGCTTGTTACTAATCGTGCTGGCCGTGCCTTTATTGTTGAGGCGTAGTGTGCAATTTTGCCTGCGAAACGCTGCGCGAATATGCATGCGAAACGCTGCGCGAATATGCATGCGAGACGCTGCGCAACACCTGCACGTGATGTTGGGTATTGCCGTATTCGCGTCGTTCGGAGTCGTAAACAGCCAGGATGCATTTGCCGAAGATAACGACCAGACGCTGTGCGGCTATCACTTCGACGATAACAGGCAGCGCCTTGGCAGCAAGCAAGCCAGTGATCGCGATCGCAGCAGTTTCGGCCGTTGCTGGTACGGCGGTGTGGGCCTGAATTACGCGCACCTGCACCCTGAAGGACGCGACGGCAACGGCTGGGCAACAGACGACGGCGAAGATCGCGATTTTGGCTGGGAGGTGTTGATCGGCAAGCGTCTTAACGAACACTGGTTTGCCGAGTTGAAATACGCCGACCAGGGCGAGGCGGGCCTTGAGTCATCAACTATCCCGGCGCTCAATGCTGCCTATCCGGATGCCAGTATCGTGTATCGCACCTCATCGCTGATGTTAGGCCGCTACCTGCGCGACAGCGATGAAGAGTTGAACTGGTATGCGAAGATTGGTGTTGCGTCAATCCATAACGACGCTGACAACGATAACAATACCGTACTGTTCAATGAGGTAACTACCGAGCAGCTCGCATTTGGCCTGGGTGCGGAATACCGTTTCGGCCAGTCGCGCTGGTTTGCGCGCATCAACGCTGATTTTTACGACCAGGATTCGCTGCAGGCGGGAATTGCGATAAACCGCTACATCGGCGGAACCCGTGAAGGCGCTATCACACCCGCGGTCACGAGCCCTGCACCTACCGCGGTGACACCGGATGACACCATCGTGCAGCCGCGTGTGATCACCTCGCCCGAGTTGGCCAGAGAAGTATTGCAGCAACGTCGCGAGCAGCAGCGCAGGGCGGATTGCGCTAATTTCGATAGTATTGTCGAAGGTATCAACTTTGAAACGGATTCCGCGAGGCTTACTGGTGAATCACAATTCAAACTGATCGCCTACGCCAGGTCTCTCGCGCAATATCCGGGCACGATTGTGCAGGTTGGCGCGCACACCGACTGGATCGGCAGCGGCGCCTACAACCAGTCGCTCTCCGAGCGGCGCGCAACTTCGGTGGTTGAATTCCTTGTGCAAAGTGGTGTCGAAAAGAGACAGCTGCGCAGTGTGGGCTATGGGGAAACGCGCCCTATTGCCGACAATAATACGCGCGACGGTCGTGCACGCAACCGACGGGTTGAGCTCAGTATTATTGAAAGCCCGGAATGCGGCCGCTAGCCTTTTCCTGCGCGATAACACATTCCCCCTGAAAATGCCGATCGAAGCAAATGGTCAAACGGAGCGAGAAAAACAAAGCGGGGTTGCCGGATGATGCGTCGTCAAGTGAGGCATCAGCAGGCGATTCGCTGTCCGGGGAGTGTGGGTCAGTTAACGCGCCATTAGTGCCTCCGGGCGATGTCGAAACGGCTTACTCGGAAGAAAAATTCTGGGCCAAGTTGCGACGCTATGCGGCGAGTGCAGGCAAGGATGTGGTTGAAGCGGCGCTCAAATTATTTTACGCAATGCAGGACCCGGACACACCTGCTTCTGCGAAAGCAATTATTGTCGGCGCGCTGGCCTA
>JBATGO010000043.1:0-5693 GCA_049665845.1 Pseudomonadales bacterium
CAAAATTCGCTGGATCCTGAATGAGGTCGAGGGCGCGCGCGCGCGCGCGGAAAAAGGCGATCTGTTGTTCGGTACGGTTGACAGTTTCCTGTTGTGGCATCTGACCGACCGCAAGCGCCACGCCACCGACATCACCAACGCATCGCGAACCGCGCTTTTCAACATTTACGAGCAACGCTGGGATGAAGAACTGCTGGCGTTGTTCGATATCCCGGCCTCGATGTTGCCTGAAGTAACCGACAATATCGGCAATTTGGGGCGCAGCACGAAAAAATCGTTAGGCACGGAGCTGGCTATTGCAGCGATGATAGGCGACCAGCAGTCGGCGCTGGTGGGGCAGGGTTGCTTCGCGCCAGGTTCGATCAAGTCGACCTACGGCACCGGCTGTTTCATGTTGATGAATACCGGTACCGAAGCGCTGCCGTCGCAGCACCGCCTGCTCACAACGGTCGCATACCGGCTGGGCGGCAAGGCGCACTATGCGCTGGAAGGGTCCATATTCGTCGCAGGCGCGGCGATCCAGTGGCTGCGCGACGGCCTGCAACTGTTCGGGCACGCGGCCGATAGCGAGGCACTGGCACGCAGCGTCGAAGACAGTGGCGGCGTTTATTTTGTGCCGGCGCTGACCGGGCTTGGCGCGCCTTACTGGCGTGCAGATGCGCGCGGTATGATCGTGGGCTTAACGCGCGACACCAACAAGGGTCATATCACCCGTGCCGCGCTGGAAGCGCAGGCCTACCAGACCCGCGACCTTGTCGATGCGATGCAGGCCGATGGGGGCGCAACGCCGCCGGTACTGCGCGTCGACGGCGGGCTGGTTGCCAATGCACTGGCCTGCCAGCAACTCGCCGATATCCTGCAAACGCAGGTAGAAGTGCCGAAAATTGCCGAGGCGACGGCCTGGGGCGCAGCGAGCCTGGCGGGATTGCAGGCGGGCGTGTTCGCTTCAGTCGATGACATCGCAGCAGTGTGGCAGCTCGACAAAGGCTACTCACCGCAGTGCTCTGCGGGTGATGCCGATGTGCGTTATGCCGGTTGGCAGACCGCGATTAACCGGCTGTTGTAGGGGAAAACCACGGGGACAGTTTACTTTTTCGTTACGCGAAAAAGTAAACTGTCCCCGCGCGCTTTAATCGCTTAGCAAAAATTCCATCAGGGCTTTCTGTGCGTGCAGGCGGTTTTCTGCTTCGTCCCACACGGCGCTGATCGATTTGTCTTCCAGCAATTCGCCACTCACCTCCAGCCCCCGATAGGCGGGCAGGCAATGCATAAACAGCGCGTCGCTCGCGGCGTTGCTCATCAATTCGTGGTTGACCTCGTAACCGGCAAAGGCCCGCAGGCGTCTTTCCTTTTCCTCTTCCTGGCCCATCGAGGTCCAGGTGTCTGTTACCACGAGGTCCGCGCCCTGTACGGCTTCGCGCGGCGTGCTGCACATGAGCACACGGTCACTGTTGGCAGCAAGCAGGGCATCGAGCGGCCGGAAACCCTCGGGGCAGGCGAGACGCAGCCTGAAATTGAACTGGTTAGCGGCGTTGATGTATGACTGGCACATGTTGTTGCCATCGCCAACAAACGCTACTGTTTTGCCGGTAATCGAGCCGCGTCGTTCCACGAAAGTCATCATGTCGGCGAGCAACTGGCAGGGGTGGAAAGCATCGGTTAGCGCGTTGATTACCGGTACCGACGAATACGCGGCAAACTTTTCAATCGATACGTGCGCGAAAGTGCGTACCATGACGATATCGACCATCGACGAAATCACCCGCGCGGCATCTTCGATCGGTTCACCGCGGCCTAGCTGGGTATCGCGCGCGGACAGAAAAATTGCATCGCCGCCCATTTGGGCCATGCCGGCTTCGAAGGAAATACGGGTGCGGGTCGATGATTTGTCGAATAGCATTGCCAGCACTTTGCCCTTGAACAACTCATTGATGGGTGAGGCTTTGAGGGCGAGTGCACGCGCGATGATGGCCGCGAGTTCATCGGGGCTTGCATCGAGCAGGGACAGAAAATGTCGCACTGGTTTAATTTTCACTTAGTGTATCTCTCACCAGATTACAGACCATATCCGCAACTTGTGCACACTCAGCATCACTCATCACCAACGGCGGCAACAGGCGAATCACATTACCGGCGGTAACATTCAAAACAATGCCGCGCTGTAAACCCTCGGCCATAATATTGCTGCAATCGGCGTCGAGCTCGATGCCGATCATCAGCCCGCGCTGGCGAATATGCGTAACGCCTGCCAATGCGCCGAGCTGTTCGCAAAATACCGTGCCTAATTGCAGGCCAAGATCTATGGCACGCTTGGCAAGGTTTTGTTCATGTATGGTTTGCACCACCGCATTCGCCGCAGCACAGACCAGCGGGTTGCCGCCAAAGGTAGAGCCGTGCTTGCCCGGGGCCATCACCTCGGCCGCCTCACCGCGCGCCAGGCAGGCACCAATTGGCACACCGTTGCCAAGCCCCTTGGCGGTGGTAACAACGTCGACTGTCAATGCGCTGCCATCGGCGAGTTGCTGGTGGGCAAAGTAGGCACCACAACGCGCGTTGCCGCTCTGTACTTCGTCCAGCATCAACAGCGCGCCGCTTTCATTGCACAGTTCGCGCAGCGCATGCAGGAACACAGGCTCGGCGATATGAATGCCGCCTTCGCCCTGCACCGGTTCCACCAGCACGGCGGCAATATGGTTGGCGTGCTCGGCAAACAGCGTGCGTACTGCATCGACGTTGTTGAATTCAGCATGCAGGAAGCCGGGCATATCCGGCGCAAAACCCTCGCGCATACCGGCACTGGCAGTCGCCGCTATCGTAGCCAGCGTACGGCCATGAAAGCTGCCGCTAAAGCAAATGATTGTTGGCGACGCGATGCCGCGCTGGTGGGCGTGCAGTCGCGCCAGTTTGATGGCCGCCTCGTTGGCCTCGGCACCGGAGTTGCAGAAAAAGGCCCGGTTCATACCGCTCGCGGCACAGAGCTGGTCGGCGAGGCGTTCCTGCTGTGCAATATGATAGAGATTGGAGGTATGCAGCAGCGTACGCGCCTGTTCCACAATTGCCTCGGTCACCGCCGCGTGGCAGTGGCCGAGGTTGGTCACACTGATGCCGCACAGTGCGTCGAGATAGCGCTTGCCATCCGCGTCGAACAGCCAGCAGCCTTCGCCGCGCACGAAGCGTGCGGGCAATCGCCTGTAGTTTTGCATCAGGTGCTGGTCGCTGCTCATTCGGGTCTTGCGCTGTGTGCTGGTGCCTAAACAAAAAAAGGCAGCCAAGGCTGCCCGTCCGGGGAAAGATCGTATCGCGATTGAAGGCATTGGTAAATATGTCGGGTTGCACAATTTACCGCAAAATTCGCAGTCTAACCGCCGGTTTGCCGGTTAGTGGCCAATAGCCAAGCGGCAGGCCGCTCGTTACAATAGCGGTTCGCGATGGAGCAAACGCACCCCTATCGACGCGATCAATTGGCAAGCCCGCATTCCGGCAATCCGTATGCGCGAGACACAAGACACAAGACAAGAGACAAGAGACTGGCATGGACATAATGGAAACCATCAAGGGGCAGGTTGCAGGCAACCCCGTGATTCTTTACATGAAGGGCTCACCCGATGCGCCGCAATGCGGTTTTTCGGCACAGACCGTCGAGGCCCTGATGGCCTGCGGCAAGCGCTTTGCCTATGTCGATGTGCTCAGCAATCCGGACATTCGTGCCAACCTGCCCAAATACGCCAACTGGCCAACCTTCCCGCAATTGTGGGTGGGCGGTGAACTGGTTGGCGGCTGCGATATCGTGGTCGAGATGCATCGCAGTGGCGAATTGCAGTCACTGCTCGATGAAGCGGTTCCCGTAGAAGGATAAACCAGGAGCAAAACCGCGGGGACAGTTTACTTTATTGTCGCAAAGCGACATTAAAGTAAACTGTCCCCACACGTGGCCTTTGGTAGCGGTCACCACTGTGAGGCATGCAAGACAATGAGTAACCCCGTCACCGTCACGTTGCCCGATGGCAGCGCGCGCGAATTCGATCATCCCGTAACGGTCATGCAGGTCGCCGAGGACATCGGCCCCAGCCTCGCCAAGGCGACTATTGCCGGCGAAGTCGACGGGCAGTTGCGCGATGCCTGCGACCTGATCGAGCGCAATGCAAAGCTGCGGATCATTACAGCCAAAGACGAGGAGGGCGTGGAAATCATTCGCCACTCCTGTGCGCACCTGGTTGGCCATGCGGTCAAGCAGTTGTTTCCCGAAGCAAAAATGGTGATTGGCCCGGTCATTGACGAGGGCTTTTACTACGACATCGCCACCGAGAAACCCTTTACGCCCGAAGACATTGAAAAAATCGAGGCGCGCATGAAAGCGCTGGTTGCGCAGGATTACAGCGTCGTGAAAAAAATGACGCCGCGCAATGAAGTTATAGAAACCTTCAAACAACGCGGCGAAGACTACAAGCTGCGACTGGTCGATGACATGCCCGGTGAAAAAGCCATGGGCCTCTACCATCACCAGGAATACGTCGACATGTGCCGTGGCCCGCATGTGCCGAACACCCGTTTTTTAAAGCATTTCAGGCTGCTGCGTGTAGCCGGTGCCTATTGGCGCGGCGATGCGAACAACGAGCAGCTGCAGCGCATTTACGGCACCGCCTGGGCCGACAAGAAAGCGCTGAAAGCCTATATCACGCGAATGGAGGAGGCCGCGAAACGCGATCATCGCAAGCTCGGCAAACAGCTCGGCCTGTTTCATTTACTGGAAGAAGCGCCGGGCATGATTTTCTGGCACCCGCGCGGCTGGGCAATTTACCAGGCCATCGAGCAGTACATTCGCGGCGTGCAGAACGCCAACGGATACCAGGAGATCCGCACGCCGCAGGTCGTCGACCGCACACTGTGGGAACGCTCGGGTCATTGGGACAAGTTCTCCGACAACATGTTTACCATCGAGTCAGAAGCGCGCGACTACGCGGTGAAGCCGATGAACTGCCCCTGTCATATCCAGGTGTTCAACCAGGGGCTGAAAAGTTATCGCGACCTGCCGTTGCGCCTGGCCGAGTTCGGCTCCTGTCACCGGAACGAAGCCTCGGGGACGCTCACCGGTTTGATGCGTGTGCGCAGTTTCGTGCAGGACGACGCGCATATCTTTTGCGCAGAAGATGCGATCCAGCAAGAGGTGTCGACCTTTATCGATATTTTGTTCGAGGTCTATCGCGATTTCGGCTTCAATGATGTGCTGGTGAAACTGTCCACGCGCCATGAACAGCGGGTGGGTGCAGATGAAATATGGGACAAGTCCGAACAGGCGTTGGAACTTGCGCTGAACAACAAAGGGCTTGAATGGGAACTGCTGCCCGGCGAGGGCGCCTTCTATGGCCCGAAAATCGAGTTCTCGCTGCGCGACTGCATTGGCAGGGTCTGGCAGTGTGGCACCATCCAGGTCGATTTTTCGATGCCGGCCAGGCTCGACGCCCAGTATGTGGCCGAGGATGGCAGCCGCCACGCGCCGGTCATGCTGCACCGGGCAATCCTTGGGTCTTTCGAGCGATTTATCGGGATTTTGATTGAGGAATACGAGGGTAAATTCCCGCCCTGGCTGGCCCCGGTGCAGGCGGTTGTCATGAATATCACCGACAATCAGGCCGAATATGCCGAAAAAGTGGCGGAAGGCCTTAATAAACAAGGGTTTCGGGTCGAAACAGACT
>JBATGO010000044.1:0-1739 GCA_049665845.1 Pseudomonadales bacterium
GTCTCCGACGCTGACAAACAGCGCCTGTTACTGCACCTGAAGAACAACCACGGTGCAAGCACCGCGGCGCCCAAGCGCATTACCTTAAAGCGCAGGACAATCGGTACGGTCAAAACCAGCGGCGCGCAGGGCAAGAAGACTGTTGCTGTGGAAGTGCGCAAACGTCGCACCTACGTAAAGCGCGACGATGCGCAGGAGCTGGAAGCACCGGAAGTTGAAGCGCTGGAGCTGGAAACTGCGGTTGAGGCGGCGGAAGCTGGCAGCGCTGCGAACGAAGAGCATGCGGTAACCGATGGCGCGGCGCCAGAAGTCACAGCAAAACGCGTAGACCCGTTTGACGTGGAAGAACTGCGTCGACGTGCTGCAGCCAAGCGCAAGGAGCAGGAAGCCACCGAGAAAGCGCGCCGCGATGCATTGATCAAGACCAAGGCCGAAGAGAGCGCAAGAGCCAAGGCCGAAGAAGCGGCCAAAGTCTCGCAGGCAGAGCGAGAGCGCACCGGTCCCAAGCACCTGCGCGCATCACCCGGTGAAAAACTCAAGGATGACGAGGCCAAGAAAAAGCCTGGCCGCCGCAAGAGTGCCAAGCAGCGCAACAAGTCGCGCAGTGGTTTCCGCGCGGACGATTTTTTTGGCGAGGAGAGCCGCGCGCGCGGACTTACCAGCCAGCGTGTATTGCAGGCGATTAACAAGCAGGAGTTCACGATTCCCACCAATGAAATTGTTCGCGAGGTAGAACTCGGCGATTCAATTACTGTCGGCAATCTGGCGCAGCAGCTTGCGGTTAAAGCCAATATGCTTGTCAGGGAGTTGATGAAACTCGGTGTGATGGCCAACGTGAGCCAGCCCATCGACCAGGAAACGGCGATTCTTGTTACCGAAGAACTCGGGCACAAGTATCGTATTGTCAGCGATGACATGCCCGAAGATGAGTTGCTTGCGGCTTTGGAGGCTGCTATTGGTGGAGAGCAGCATGCGGCCGCGCCGCGACCGCCGGTAGTCACGGTGATGGGCCATGTTGACCACGGCAAGACTTCGCTGCTCGACTATATTCGCAGTGCGCGCGTCGCCAGCGGTGAAGCCGGGGGCATTACGCAGCATATCGGTGCCTACCAGGTAGATACCGATATAGGTACTATCACTTTCCTCGATACGCCCGGGCACGCCGCATTTACTGCGATGCGCGCACGTGGTGCGAAATGTACCGACATAGTCGTACTGGTCGTTGCAGCCGATGACGGCGTCATGCCGCAAACGATTGAAGCAATCCAGCATGCGCGCGCAGCGGAAGTGCCGCTGGTTGTCGCGATTAACAAGATCGACAAGGAAGCGGCCGACCCCGAACGGGTCAAGAACGAACTGGTCGCGCAGGAAGTGGTGCCCGAGGAATGGGGCGGTGATACACAGTTTATCCCGGTATCTGCACAGACCGGCGAAGGCATCGACAAATTGCTTGAAGCACTTTCCCTGCAGGCCGAAGTACTGGAGCTTACCGCGCCCGAAGATATACCAGCCAAAGGTATTGTGATTGAATCCAGGCTCGACAAGGGTCGCGGCAACGTCGCGTCAATCCTGGTGCAGGAAGGCACCTTGCGCAACGGCGATATTGTTCTCGCTGGCCAACATTTCGGACGGGTGCGCAACATGGCCAACGAGCGCGGGGAGTTGATCGACGCAGCGGGCCCGTCGACGCCGGTTGAAATACTCGGCCTTGACGGCACGCCAAACGCGGGCGACGAAGT
>JBATGO010000045.1:0-15381 GCA_049665845.1 Pseudomonadales bacterium
GAGCTGCGCATTGGCGCGACGCTAACCATTGGGAACTATGTTGCGGTGCCGATCCTCACGCGTTTTCGCAGCAAATATGCACAAATCAAAATGCGGCTACATGTCGCCAACACTGTAGCGATAGCCAAACAGGTGCTGAATTTCGAACTGGACATCGGTCTTATCGAGGGCGAATTTGCCCACGATGACCTTGAGGTCACGCGCTGGCGCGAGGATGAACTGGTGGTGTTCTGCGCCCCGGATCATCCCTGCGCGAGATTGAAATCTCTCGGAGACGCCGAATTGGTCGACGCTCAGTGGGTACTGCGCGAGCGAGGCTCAGGTACCCGGCAAACCTTCGACCGCGCGATGCAGGGCTTGCAGAACCAGGTAAAAATATACATGGAACTGGAGCATACCGAAGCGATCAAGCAGGCGGTCGCGGCCGGTGCAGGGCTTGGATGCCTGTCGCGCATCGCACTGCAGCAGGATTTCGCAGCGGGCAGGCTGGTGCCGCTGGAAGTGCCCGGCAAGGACATGAAACGAAGTTTTTATTTTGTTCTGCACGCTCAGAAGTATCGCTCGGCGAACCTTGAGCGGTGGCTGGCATTCTGCCGTCGCGACGGCGAGTGATAATAATACGGCTCATTACTGCGATGCTGTATCGCTAGATGATTTTCAGGCTGTTCAGGAATACAAACAACACCCCGATCGGCGCGATAAATCGCAATACAATAAACCACAGGTTAAACAGCAAGGTCGGGATGTCGTTGACTTCCTTGCGCACTCGCGTGTAACCCATGGACCAGCCTGCAAAAACTGCTATCAGCAGGCCCCCCAGCGGCAGCATGATATTGGCCGTCAGGTGGTCGAGCGCCCCGAAGATGTCACCTGAATAAATACAGGCCAGCCCACCGGCCCAGCAGAGCAGGCCCAGCCCGGCAGTTGCTGCCACGCGATGTATTCCCAGTCGTTCCAGCCAGGCGACACCTGGCTCGATCAGTGATATCGACGAGCTTAAAGCTGCGATCGTAACAAGAAAAAAAAATGCCGAACCGAATATCGCACCATTCCACATACCCGCAAATGCTATAGGCAGGGTTTCGAATAATAGCCCCGGCCCGGATCCTGGCTTTAAATCGCTGGCAAAAACCAGCGGAAAAATGATCAGGCCGGCTAGCAGCGCGATCAGCGTGTCGAGAAATGCAACGGTAAGTACTGCCGAGGGTATGGAGTTGTTCTGCGGCATATAAGCACCGTAAACCATAACGGTGCCCATGCCGAGGCTTAACGTGAAGAACGCGTGCCCCATTGCGACCAAAACCGAATCGGTACTGAGTTTGCTGAAATCCGCATTGAACATGAACTGGAAGGCTTCGTTGAAACTGCCATTGCGAATCGAGTAGCCGAGTAACACAAGCAGCAGCACAAACAGCAGTGGCATCAGGTTATCAACCGCAGTGCCGATACCGCGGGTGACGCCGAAACCAACGATTATTGTGGTTACCAGCAGGAACACACTGTGCCACAGCAGTTGGCGCGGTGAGTCGTCTGCCAGGGTGCCAAACCCGCTGGCTATGTCGGTGGCCTCCATGCCCATGTAGTCGCCGCGAATGCTTTGTGCGAAATAGTCAAGCGCCCAGCCCGCGACAACGCTGTAGTACATCAGTATCAGCACACCCGCCGCGACACCCATAATACCCACCAGCGACCAGAGTTTTGACGCGCCCGAGTCGCGCGCGTTTTTCAGCATCGCGTGAATCGGGTTTTGCCGGGCACGCCGACCCAGCATGACTTCGGCGATCATGATAGGTATGCCGAGCATCAGGATGCAGGCCAGGTACACAAGTACGAAGGCGCCGCCGCCGTTTTCGCCCGCGATATAGGGGAATTTCCAGATATTGCCCAGTCCCACCGCGGCGCCGGTGGTAGCCATGATAAAGGTCCAGCGCTTGGTCCAGATCGGTGTGCCGGCTTCAGTCATTGTCTCTGGCTCGTCGATTTCATTTTTTAACGGGGAAGGGGTCGCTCTATGCTGGCCGAAGTTTAACGACAGAATTGCGAATTCTCTAGCGAATTGCCGGGCGCGATTGTTAATTTTGCGGTTTTATTCAGACGCAAACGCGTAATAGTGCAAGGCGCCGAGGCTGCGCGCAGGTATAATCCGGCGCGTTTTTGCCCGGGCTTTACCTGCCCTGGCGTGATGGAATTCCAGGAGCCCGCGATTCGTGGCCAGCAACCAACACAATATCTATAGCAGCAATTTGCGCAATATCGCAATTGTCGCGCATGTCGATCATGGCAAGACCACACTGGTCGACAAGCTGCTGGTACAGTCCGGTACGCTGGATCGCCGCGACCAGGGCACCGAACGCATCATGGATTCCAACGACCAGGAAAAAGAACGGGGTATCACTATCCTGGCCAAGAACACCGCGATCAACTGGCGCGATTACCGTATCAACATTGTCGACACGCCGGGGCACGCCGATTTTGGCGGCGAGGTTGAGCGTGTGTTGTCGATGGTTGATTCAGTGCTATTGCTGGTCGATGCGGTAGATGGGCCGATGCCGCAAACCCGTTTCGTTACCCAAAAAGCGTTTGCCAAGGGTTTGCAGCCGATTGTCGTCATCAACAAGATCGATCGCCCCGGTGCGCGTCCGGACTGGGTTATCGACCAGGTTTTCGATTTGTTCGACCGGCTCGGTGCGACCGAAGCACAGCTGGATTTCCCGATCGTGTATACCTCTGCCTTGAATGGCATTGCGGGACTCAGCGAAAATGATATGGCCGACGATATGACGCCATTGCTCTCGTTAATCGTCGACCAGGTTGCGCCGCCCAGTGTTGATGTGGACGGACCGCTGCAAATGCAAATAAGTGCGCTGGATTATTCCAGTTATGTGGGCGTTATTGGTGTCGGCCGCATCACGCGCGGCATCCTCAAGCGCAACACACCGGTTACCGTTGTCGACAGGGAGGGCCGCACGCGCAATGGCCGGGTGCTGGAAATTCTTGGCAACCTCGGTGTGGAGCGGGTGCCGGTGGAAACTGCGTTTGCCGGCGATATCGTCTGTGTTACCGGTATCGATGTACTGAATATATCCGATACGATCTGTGCGCCTGCTTGCATCGAAGCGCTGCCGCCTTTGAGTGTCGACGAGCCAACCGTGTCGATGACTTTCCAGGTCAACGATTCGCCGTTTGCCGGCAAGGATGGGAAATACGTAACCAGTCGCAACCTCAAGGAGAGGCTCGAACGCGAGCTGCTGCACAACGTTGCGTTGCGCGTTGAACCCGGCGATACGCCAGATCGCTTCAAGGTTTCAGGTCGCGGTGAACTGCACCTTTCGGTATTGATCGAATCGATGCGCCGCGAAGGGTTTGAGCTCGCCGTGGGCAGGCCGGAAGTCGTTCAGCGCAAAGTGGAAGGCATTATTCATGAGCCTTATGAAGCAGTCGTTGTCGATTGTGAAGAGCAGCACCAGGGCGCAGTGATGGAAGCGCTCGGCCTGCGCCGCGCTGACCTGCAAAACATGGTGCCGGATGGCAAGGGCCGGGTCAGGCTCGATTATATTATGCCGGCGCGCGGCCTGATCGGCTTTCGTTCCGAGTTCCTGACCCTGACTTCAGGTTCCGGAATCCTGACTTCCATTTTTGATCACTACGCGCCGGTCAAGGTTGGCGAGATGCAATCGCGCAACAATGGTGTTTTGATCAGCAATGTGAAAGGCAAAACACTGGCCTACGCACTGTTTAACTTGCAGGAACGCGGCAGGCTGATGATCGATGCGAACGTGGATGTTTACGAGGGGCAGGTGGTCGGTGTGCATAGTCGCGGCAATGATTTGACCGTGAACCCGACCAAGGCCAAACAGCTTACCAACGTGCGCGCCTCGGGTACTGACGAGGCGACCATCCTCAGCCCACCGATCCGCCTGAGCCTGGAACAGGCGCTGGAATTTATTGAAGACGATGAGCTGGTCGAGGTTACGCCGAACAACCTGCGCGTGCGCAAGAAATTCCTGCTTGAGCATGAACGCAAGCGTGCTTCGAGGCCTAAATAGCGTCCGTTGAGCCGCTCAAGAATCCCGCAAAATAATAGCCAGATATAGCGTAACCATAGCAACAAAAAGTAGCATGAAGGCATTGATACAGCGCGTTAGCCACGCTTCGGTACAGATCGATGGCGAAACGGTGGGCAGGATTGGTGTTGGCCTGCTGGTATTTCTTGCGGTAGAAAAACACGACGATGAGGTGCTTGCCGACAAGATGGTAAGCAAACTGCTCAGCTACCGCGTGTTCGCCGACAGCCAGCATAAAATGAACCTTAGTGTCGCTGATACAGGCGGTGGCGTGCTGCTGGTTTCGCAATTTACCCTTGCCGCCGATACCGGCCGGGGACTGCGCCCCGGTTTTTCCGGCGCCGCGGAACCTGCGCGTGCTGAACAGCTATATGATTATTGTGTGCAGAAACTTCGCGCACTGCACGATAACGTGGCGACCGGACGCTTTGCGGCGGATATGCAGGTCGAGTTACTCAACGACGGCCCGGTAACCTTTTTGCTCGAACAATAAAGTGGCCAGAGCTAGTCTTCGCCCGCAGCATCCAGCGGTTTAACATCCTCACGTTCGGCAAGAATGCGCGTGCCCTGCAAAGCGCGCAACATTGCGCTGCCGGTATGGTTGCGTACAGGCTGGTAGCTTCGCGTTGCAGTGCTGGCAGCGGAAACAGTCGCAGTAGCAACTGATGCTGAATTGCTTGAGATCAACGCAGCAGGGCAAGTGCTGCTATCGAGATACTGCACGGCTGCAGCGATGCGCGCTTCTGTAATATCCCCCAGCGCGCTGGAAAAGTCATCGGCAACTGTGCAGCCAGGCAAGCTGACGCCGAAGGTGCCGGCACCGGCAAAAAATCCATCGGCATAGTCACTCTCGCCTGCATTGTTGAAAGACTGGAATTCCACCGGCAGCCAGGTGGTGCCGCAATTATCGAAACCGATAAATCCGTAGGGCTTGCCGCAGCTTCGCTCTCCAACCAGGATCACCTCAACACCGATACCGCGCAGCGCGTTGATGATGCTCTCACTTGCAGAGCAGGTGGCATGGTCACTGATTACCACCACGCGATTCAAGGAAACAGTCGGCAGTGGTGCTTCGGTATTGCCTGGCGGGTGTCTGCCTGTTCTTATAAACTCGAAGTCCTCAGCGAAAAACCGGTCGTTGTACCTTAGCTCCTCGAATATTTTGTTACTGGTTTGCGCCTCACCAGCAATCATATAAGCAACCTGGCTGGCGATAAACAACAGGCCGCCGCTGTTGTAGCGCAGGTCGAGGATCAAATCATCAATCCCGTTGCCTGCACTGTGTGCGGCAAAAGTGTCGAATGCCTCGATTAATTCGCCTTCGGCATCGAGGGCATGGTCGTCGAAGAACAGGTAGCCGATATCCGTACCGGGCAGTATCTGCGCGTATTGCACAGGATCAAAGTTCACATCGGCAGAGATGAGCGCAACAGTGCCCGTGCCGACGATCTGGAAATCGTGTGACTCGCCGACACTTCGCGGAAACAGTGCGGGCAAGGAAAATTCCCTGTCGGGCTCCTCGAAACTGAAACCGTCCACCGAGCTGATCCTGTCGCCGCGCTGTATTCCTGCGAGGGCAGCAGGCGAACCCGGCACCACATAGCCTGCATACACTTCGCCCTCGAAGCCTGGCTCGCTGGTGGTATAGCGAATTCCGTAGCCGCGCTCCCTGTCACCACTGACAAGGTCGGCGTAGTCGTTGCTGCTGACAAAGGTTGAATAGGCATCCCTGGGTTTGAGCGATGGCGTAATCTCGTCGCTTACAAGCTCATCAAAGTATTCGCCGATACTGTTAAAGCTCGCAGGATCTGCATCAACAATATCCTGGTACCAATAGTAGAATCTATTGAAAACAGAGCGCAGGAAATATTTTTGATAGTCAGCCCGGCACTGGCCTGCAAAGCGACTTGCATCCTGGTAGACATCTTCGCTCCAGAAAAGCCTGGGGAGCTCATTGTCACTTGTTCTGCTGCAGCTGGAAAGCAGGGTTACGAGCAACATCGCGAGGGAAATCTTTTGAATGTTTATCCGTTGCATCAATGTGACCCTGACTTTTAGGTGTTAATAAGTTGCAGCTAATTCGGTGGCGCAAGCAGCCCAGCGGGCATGTTCATTCCATGACCGTCCGGCGGCATGGACGCCGCCGGCGAGCGTACACGGAGGTATTTACAGCGTGTCATGGAATGAACATGTCCGCCGGGCTGCATGTTCCGCGAAAAAGGGACAATGTTGAATTTTATTAAAGTTGCTCTTCCGCAAACGCCGCTATACGACTTCGTTCAATGCCATTCACATGCATAATGGCCGCGTGCTCAAAAGCCTTGCTTTTTTCTACCAGGTAAGTGAGCCCGCTGGTAAGCGGCGTAATATACTTGTTATCGATTTGCGCGAGGTTACCCAGCACAACAATTTTCGAGTTGTTACCAACTCTTGTAATAATCGATTTAAGCTGGAACTGGGTCAGCCCCTGCGCTTCGTCGATAATAATGTAGGCGTTGTTGAATGAGCGCCCGCGCATAAAGTTCAGCGATTTGAACTGGATATTCGCGCGCTCCTTGATGTACTGGATGCTGCTCGCCATGTTTTCGTCATTGCCGTGCAACACTTCCAGGTTATCGTCAAATGCTGCCAGCCACGGTGCCATTTTTTCTTCCTCGGTGCCGGGCAGGAAGCCAATGTCTTCTGCGATCGGCGGGGTCGATCGCGCGACAACAATCTTGTCGAATCGTTTTTCTTCCATCACGGCCTGTAATCCGTAGGCAAGCGCTATCAGCGTTTTGCCCGAGCCGGCCGGGCCGGTCATGACCATCAGGTCAACATCGTCGCGCTGGATCAGGTGGAAGGCCATCGCCTGCTCGAAATTGCGTGGCGTAATGCCCCAGAGGTCTTGCTCGAGCAGATGCTGCCTGTCGAGATGCAGGATTTCGATGCAGCTGTCGTCAACGTCCAGTACGTGACCGGCGAACTGTTGTTCGTCGAACACCAGCATATGCGGGTATGCATCCGGCAGGTAAGCGCGAGCGAGCCGATAAAGCACGCTGCCCTCCTGGCCATGCAGCGTCTCGACCTTGTCGACCTGCGACCAGAAATCTCCCTGGTACTGTTCATAGCCCTTGGCCATGAACTCTATGTCTTCGATGACCTTGTCCTTGCGGTAATCCTCAACATGCTCAAGACCGGAACCCTTGGCCTTGAGCCGCATGTTGATGTCCTTGGTAACAAGGCAGACCAGGCGGTTCCTGTCTGCCGCCTGAAGATGTAGCGCTACGTTGATGATTCTGTCGTCGTTGTAGCGATGTACGGGATTGTTGAGTAGCGTGCTGGCCTCGCTGTGCTCAATGAGCTGGTCAGGGAAAATAGCCAGCTTACCGCGCTTTTCCGAGCTGCCGGGAATCTCGACACCTTCCTGAATGGCCTTGGGCGAAGCATTTTCAAGAATGTCGTCGATGGCATTAATGGCAATGCGGGCTTCGCGACTCACATCCTTGTCGCGGCGGTCCTTGATCGCGTCAAGCTCCTCCAGTACCGTCATCGGGATCATGACATGGTGCTCGGCGAAGGCATGTATGGCCATTGGATCGTGCAGCAAAACGTTGGTATCCAGCACAAAAACTTTATTCATCAAGATTTTTGCCGTGCATGTGAATTGGTGGCCTGAGCCTGCTCAAACCTTGCGGCAGCTCGATAGCCCCATGCATCTCGGGGCGACAAGACAGCGCTGCAGAGAGCGGGCATCTTCGTTAGATTTTTATTGGCTGCATAATACCAGCAAATTTGGCGCTGGCGCGCCTGCCCAAAGCGCAATTTTTTTGGGACAATCACAGGGCTGTAAGCATTTTCTCTATTTGCATCCCCAAAAGTAAAACGCGACACATTCCACTATGAGCCAGGACAACGGCAGCACGTCGGACAACTTTGCAACCGAGCGTATTTCGATAAAGGATTACGCCGAGAAAGCCTATCTCGATTACTCGATGTATGTCATTCTCGACCGCGCGTTGCCGCATATCGGCGATGGACTCAAGCCGGTACAGCGCCGCATCGTCTATGCGATGTCCGAGCTGGGCCTGAAGGCCGGTGCAAAATTCAAGAAGTCAGCGCGCACCGTCGGCGACGTGATCGGTAAATTCCATCCGCATGGCGACAGTTCGGTCTATGAAGCGATGGTCATCATGGCGCAATCGTTCTCTTATCGCTATCCGCTGATCGACGGCCAGGGCAACTGGGGCTCGGCAGACGATCCCAAATCGTTTGCCGCGATGCGTTACACCGAATCGCGGTTGACGCCGTACGCCGATGTATTGATGGCCGAGGTGGAGCAGGGCACAGTCGACTGGCAGCCCAATTTTGACGGTACGCTGGAAGAGCCGAAGCTGTTGCCCGCCAAGGCGCCTGCGATCCTGTTGAACGGGACGACCGGTATCGCCGTGGGTATGGCAACCGATATTCCGCCGCACAACCTGAATGAGATTATTTCGGCCTGTGTGCACCTGATCGATAAACCAAAGGCGACGTTCAGGGACATCGCAGAGCACATCAAGGCGCCCGATTTTCCTACCGAGGCGGAAATTATCACACCGCCTGAAGCTTTGCGGGACATGTATGAAACCGGCAAGGGCAGCCTGAAAATGCGCGCGGTCTATGATAAGGAGGAGGGCGATATCATCGTCACGGCGCTACCGCACCAGGTTTCCGGCGCGCGTGTGCTGGAACAAATTGCTGCGCAAATGCAGGCGAAAAAATTGCCGATGGTGGTCGATTTACGCGACGAGTCGGATCACGAGAACCCGACGCGATTGATTATCGTACCCAAGTCCAATCGCGTCGACGTTGATGCGCTTATGTCACACCTGTTTCATTCAACCGACCTCGAGCGCAATTATCGCGTGAACCTGAATATGATTGGCGTCGATGGCAGGCCGCAGGTCAAGTCGCTGCTCGTGATACTCAGGGAATGGCTGCAGTATCGCAAAGCCACAATCAGGCGCAGGCTCGAGTACCGGCTGCAAAAAATCCTGGATCGTTTGCATTTACTCGACGGCTTGCTGGTTGCCTTCCTGAATCTCGATGAAGTCATCCATATTATTCGTACCGAAGAAAAGCCCAAAGAAGTGCTGATGATGCGCTTCAAGCTCAGTGAGCTGCAGGCCAACTATATTCTCGATACCAGGCTGCGCCAGCTCGCTCGTCTCGAGGAAATGAAAATCAAGGCCGAGCAGGCGGCGCTGTGTGAAGAGCGGGACGACATAGAAAGAACGCTGGGGTCCGATGCGCGCCTGAAAATCCTTATGAAAAAGGAATTGCTGGCGGTTGCAGAAGAATTTGGCGACCTGCGTCGTTCACCGCTGGTCGAGCGCGACGAAGCAATGGCTTTCAGTGAAGATGATATAAGCACGGCCGAACCGGTAACCGTGGTTTTGTCCGACAAGGGCTGGGTGCGTGCGGCAAAAGGACACGATATCGATCCGGGCAGCCTCAGCTTCAAGTCTGGCGACAAGTTCCTGATCGCAGCGCACGGCCGCTCCAACGAAGCGGCCGTATTCCTGGACTCCACCGGGCGCAGCTATTCGGTGCCGGCCCGAACCCTGCCGTCAGCCAGGGGCCAGGGCGAGCCATTGAGCGGCAAGTTGAGTCCGCCTTCCGGTGCAAGTTTTCGCGGCTTGATGATGGGAGCGGAGAGCAGCCAATATTTGCTCGCAACCGATGCGGGCTACGGTTTCGTAGCAAAACTGGGCGACATGCATGCCAATAAGAAAGCGGGCAAAGCGTTGCTCAGCGTACCTAAAAACGCACAAGTACTTGCACCGTTAGCGACCGGAGAGATACAGGGCGCGCTGCTGGTTTCGATCAGTAATATTGGTCGCATGCTGGTGTTCCCGTTGTCGGAGCTGCCACAGATGGCGCGCGGCAAGGGCAACAAGATCATGAATATTCCTGCGGCGAAACTTGCCAGCCGCGAAGAGTACATGTTTGCTATTGCAGTGATGCACAGTGGTGATACGCTGGTCGTGCAGGCGGGCAAGCGCCACCTCAAAATGAAACTTGCCGATCTTGAACATTATATGGGCGAGCGAGCGCGGCGCGGTAACAAGCTGCCGCGTGGTTTCCAGAAAGTAGACCAGGTACTGGTTGAGTCGAAACTTGATAAATAAGTAGTCTGGCAAAATAGTAGCCGGTCAAATAGACGGATAAAAAATTTTAATGCCATGAGCAAGGTGTGCCTGATCAAGGTTTCCGGCAGGGACCAGCCCGGAATTACCAATGCCATTACCGGTTTGCTGGCGCGGCACAGCGTCAATATTCTTGATATTGGGCAGGCAGTCATACACAACAATCTTGCACTGGGTATGCTTACCGAATTGCCAGCCGATTTCTCAGTTGAACAGCTTGTCCCGCAACTGCATAAAACACTGGCGAGTTTTACCGTTGATGTACAAGTAGCCCCGGTAGGTGCCGACGAATACCATGTATGGGTTGGCGAGCAGGGCAGGCCGAGGCATATTCTCACGCTGCTGGCTAGAAAAATCCGCGCCGACCATGTGCAACAGGTGACCGGGCTGATCGCTTCGCACCAGCTGAATATCGACAAAATTACACGGCTCTCCGGGCGCGTGGCGCTCAGTGGTGAGACCGGGCGCAGCGAAAGTGCCTGTATTGAATTCTCCTTGCGAGGTGCCTGGCCAGACGAGACGAAAATGCGCAGTGAATTTCTGGAGCTTGGCAATGCGCTTGACGCAGATATTGCCGTGCAACAGGATGATATGTTTCGTCGCAACCGGCGCCTGGTTGCTTTTGACATGGATTCAACACTGATCGAAGCCGAGGTCATTGACGAGCTGGCTGTATGCGCCGGTGTTGGCGCACAGGTCGCGCAGATAACCGAGTCTGCCATGCGCGGTGAAGTTGAATTTGCCGAAAGTTTCAGGCGTCGAGTTGCGCTGCTGCGCGGGCTGCCTGAAACAGCGCTTGTCGAAGTTGCGGACGGGCTGAAACTGGTCGAAGGTGCCAAAGAATTACTGGTTACGCTAAAGCATCTCGGCTACAAAACGGCGATTCTATCGGGTGGCTTCGATTTTTTTGCGCAACGACTGCAGCAGCAACTCGGCTTCGATTACGTCTATGCGAACGAACTGCATATTGTCGACGGTATCGTCAGCGGGGAAGTCCACGGCGAGGTTATTGATGGCCAGCGCAAGGCAGAATTACTACAGGATATCGCGCGTCGCGAAAATATTTCATTGCAACAGGTTATTGCGGTGGGCGACGGCGCTAACGACCTGCCGATGCTGAGTCTTGCGGGTCTTGGCGTGGCATTTCGCGCCAAACCGTTGGTGAAGCAATCGGCGCGGCAGTCGATATCGAGACTGGGCCTCGACAGTATTTTGTATTTGCTCGGGATAAGCGAGCGTGAAAGACTGCCGCCAGCTCCCAGGTGATAAACGCGCAATGCAGCAGGCAGGCTGCGCTACGGAGTGCGAGTAATCAGGCTCAGGCGATATCCGAAAACTCGTAGTTCATGCTTGGTAGCGGCCCCTGCAGGTAAGAACCCTGCACATAGGGAATGCCGGTTTGCCATAGTTGCGCAAGGTCCGCCGCCGTATTCACGCCCACCGCAATACACACCGCACCGTTATCCCCTGCCTGCGAAATAATACTCTTCAGCGCTTCCTTGCTATTGTTTTCTTCAGCATTGAGATTTTTGGTCAGGCGCTTGTCCAGCTGCACATAATCGGGTTTGCAGGACTTGACGATATCGAGCTGTTCGCTTGCTACGCCCTTGATCGTGGTCTTGAAGCCACTCTCCAGCAGCCGGGTCAGAAATGATTTGCACTTTGCTTCATAGCTTTGTGCCTGGTCAGCGCTAACGCTGAAACAGATACAGTCTTTCGGCAAGCCGCTGGCCTGCACACTGCTTAGCAGCCAGTCCGAAAACTGTTCGTCCGCAATTGCACTTGCTGTTAGCGGGACTGAAAGGCTGATATGCGGGTTTTCGTATACTAATGAAGAAAGTGCTTCTATAGAATGGGTTACCAGCCACTGGTCCAGTGCTACGTTGTCCTTCTCCAGGCCGAGGCTTTCAAGCAACTCCGATGCATCCTGTTCGATGCCTGCATCGTTACGCATGTATACGAAAGCTTCATACCACTGTGTAGATTGGTTGTGCAAGCCGATCACGGGCTGGTACTTGATTTTCAGTCGATCGAGTTCCATTGCTGATCGCAGCGCAGCGCAACCCTGGGCATTATCGATCCTTGGCGCGAAGACCTTGACGCCGCCAGCATTGAGTTGTGAGGCACAGACATTAAACGCTTTGTCTGCAGCGCCGCGAGCGGTGAGTTCGGCGACGCCGTATTTGGAAATACCTACGGCCGTGTACAGCCCAGGTTCACCGCCACTACAGTTTGCGATCACCTGGTTCAGCGTACTGCAAACCTCGCCACCCAAATGGTTTTCAGATTCGCCGCTTTCCGAAACAGCGACTACCCAGTTTTCGCTTGAATAGCTGCAGACGGTTGAGGTGTCCGGGAATACACTCCTTATTTTTTCGTCAACTTTTGCCAGTAGCGCGCTGTATTCATCGAGGTCGAGTTTTTTTCGAAGGCCAGCGGTATTGCACAGGGAGATGAAATACACCATGCCCTTGCCGTTAATTTGCCCGAGCAAGCTGAGGTCCTGCAGGTTTTCTGCAGGAGCATAGTGGCTGTTTTCACCGGTAATAACTGGCTCACGCTCGACCGGCATGTCGGCAATTTCTTCCGGTGCAAGGCCGGTTTGCAAACCGCGCAAGATTATCTGTGTGCAGGGTTCGCCATCATGAGTACCGGCAGAAAATTCAATGGTTGCCGACAGGCTTTCACCATTCGCTTTGAGCAAGTAAAACCCGGAGCTTGGTATATCGCGCTCACCCTTGCTGAGCTGTTTGATCACCTTGCGTATTTCAGGTCGACTTTGATCTGCTGCCATGTCCATAAGCGGCATGAGCAAGAGATCTTCTGCGCTTTCGTAAGCAAGCGCTTCTATAAAAGCATTGTTGGCATCGATTAACATGCCATCGCTGACATAGGCAATTGCATCCGTCGTGGTATCGAGCAGTAGCCGTGTTTTGGCTTCGGCTTCCGCGATCACGGACGCGCTGCTCTGCGCATGCATTTCATTGTGCAGTGCCTGTACTTCTCGGCTTGCCACAAACAGGAATCGATCTTCTTCTGCCTGGGTGAGGTAGTCGTGAAATCCGCACTGTACAATTTGCAGTGCATTGGCGGTGGAGTAACTATCGTCGAGGAAAATTGCCCTGGCGCTGCTGTTTGCTTCCGAGAGCAACTTGGTGATTACCGCAGGCAGAAACTCTGTTGAATCGCCGTAGCCCACCAACAGGTCCCAGTTTTGCTCCTGCAGTGATTCGCGAAGATCCTCTACCGAGCTGGCCCTGTGACAGTGAGTAGCCCAATTAGCGCTTTGAAAAAGCGCTTTGGTCAGGTCTGCTTTCTCAGGAAATTCATGGGCCAGCAAAACACTGATCCGCGCGAAAGCGGCGGTGTGATTCGCATGTGCGTCTTCGCTGTACGGACATTCAAATTGATCTTCCAGGCTGCCACTCTCCAGGTCAAGATCCATGTCATTTGCTTCGAAGGCTGTACTCATTTGGCTCGCCAATCCTTACTCCTAAAATCAAAATATGCTTGGTGCACCGCAAATGATTTTGCCGGGCAAAGAGACCTTACAAGCAGCTTCACGATAACCATCAGTTACAGGGGAGAAACATGCCGACGTGTATGTTGCGCATCGTTTGGCTGCGATTTTGAGCAGCAATAAATTACTGGCACAAGCTTTGATTCGCATTGCGCCGGCAACCACGCCAGCGCATCCCCCGGTCGTTGGCTGCACCAAGGTCAGTGTGCCGCCATCTCCAGTTTGAGTATAGGCAGCGAAAATTACAGTTGCTGAAATAGCCTGCGGCTGCGGAGATGCCTTACAAGCGCCCGCATGGCGCGTTTCTGCTGCGCTGGAGAAAATACCTAAGCTGCTGTTTTGCATCAAAAAGAGTGCTAAAAAACAGGTAATTTCGACATCGCTCCGGGTACCTCACGCACCAGCCGGGGGAGTAAATAGCCTGCTAATTCGTCACGCATGCCAGCGTGAATAGCGCGAGCCCGCTCATCGCTAACCTCAAAATGTGAAGTGCCGCTCACTTTATCGAGCTGGTGAAGGTAATAAGGCAGTACGCCGTGATCGAACAGGCACTCGGCCAGTTCAACCTGCACCGCAACTGAGTCATTGACGCCGCGCAGCAGTACTGCCTGGTTGAGCAATGTTATTCCATTGGTCTTGAGTTTCGCGAGCGCGGCGCCAACTTCTGCATTTAGCTCGGCGGAATGGTTGCAGTGAACCACCAACACGCATTTCTTCTGTACTTGCTGTATGGCCTGCAGTAAATTCCCGGTGATACGGGATGGGAGCACGACTGGAAGCCGCGTGTGAATGCGCAGGCGCTTGACGTGTGCAATGCCGGCTATCAGCTTTAATAATCCGCCAAGGTGTCGATCGCTCACTGCGAGGGGGTCGCCACCGCTGAGAATAACTTCGCGGATGGAAGGATCGTTGCGCAGATGCTGGAGCGCGGGTTCCCAGTTGGACTGGCTGGCGCGGTTTTCCTGGTAGGGAAACTCCTTGCGAAAACAATAGCGGCAGTGGACTGCACAGGCTTGCGTGACAATCAGTAAAGCCCTGGAGCGATATTTGTGGATCAGGCCGGGCGCCATGTTGTACGCATTTTCCTGCAGGGGGTCATCGCTGTAGCCCGGAGCGGAGGCCAGCTCGTCGACTACCGGAAGTATCTGGCGCAACAGCGGGTCTTCGATATCACCCATCCGCATACGACGAATAAAAGATTCCGTAACCCGCAACGGGAAACGGGCTAGTCGGCGGTCAGTTATCGCCGCAGCGCTGTAGTGTTGCAAGGGAATTTGCAGCCTCGCGAGCAGCTCGGCGATCGACACATTGGCGGCTGCGAGTTCGCGCTGCCAGCACGTTTCACCCTCGTCAGGCGTACCCGTTCCGACAGGGCTGGCTGTTGAGGCAATGTAATTATCTGTCAGGCCTGAATGTCTGGATGCGGGTATCATTGGCTAGGGTGCTTTTTATTGTCCGGATGCATCCCGCAATGATTGCACAGAGCTCGTCGGTTTGTGAACCGTCATCATAATTTTTCCAGCTCCAAAGCGCCGCTATTGGGGTTACTTGGTATTGGGGGCATCAATGGGTACTTACTCGACAAACGAATTCAAAAATGGCTTGAAACTGATTCTTGACGGCGACC
>JBATGO010000046.1:0-13875 GCA_049665845.1 Pseudomonadales bacterium
GTGTGGGGCTGTCCGGCGCGCTGCACGGGCTGATGGTATACACGGTGCTGCGCGCACACGCCTCGCCGCTCTGGCTGCTGGCGCTGGTGGCAAAAATAGGCCTGGAACAAACGCGTTTTTTCCAGCAATCCGAATGGCTCGCTGCGACCGCCAACTATATCGGTCACGATGTCGTAGTGGATGCGCATTTGTGGGGAGCGATCGGTGGCTTTGTTTTTTATCTGGCAGTGCACGCCTATCACTACATCCGCGTCGCCATAGAGATCAATCGCGCACGAAGCTGACCCTTTGGCCAGTTACAGCGTAAACAGGTAACGCTGGCCGACACTCGAAGCACGCGCTCAAAAAACCAATCATGCAAATCGTGGCAGCTGCTGCAAGGCAAAACAAACTGACCCCCGAAATACCTTCCCTGCCGGAGCCCGGCAAACGCCAGCGCTGGTCCTCGGTGCCCGGCGCCGCGCGCGCGCTCGCCCTGCTCGAGGCAGTGCAACGGCAACCGCGACTGGTACTGGTGATTACGGCCGACAGCAACGTCGCACAGGAAATACTGGCTGAACTTGCCTTTTTCAACCACGCGATCAAAGCGGGCAATGCAGCGGTTGCAATAACCTGTTTGCCAGACCCCGAGACCCTGCCCTACGACCATTTTTCACCGCACCCGGATATTGTTTCGGATCGATTGCACACACTGTACCGGCTGCAAAACGACCTTGCGCTGCAGCAGCGCGGCATTTGCGTGGTCTCGGCCGCCGCCCTGGCAGCCAGGCTTTGCCCGCGCGAACATATCAATACCCGGAGCCTGGTGCTGCGGTGCGGCGAAAAGCTTGACCTCGAACAACTCAAACTGCGCCTTGCAGGCAGCGGCTACCTGCATCGCGAATCCGTGTTTGAACACGGCGACTTCGCGGTGCGTGGCTCCATCATCGACCTGTTCCCGATGGGCAGCCAGCAGCCCTACCGCATCGAACTGTTCGACGATGAAATCGAGAGCTTGCGCAGTTTCGACCCGGAAACGCAGCGCTCGCAGTCGCGACTCGAACAACTTTCGGTATTACCCGCGGCAGAAGTATCGCTGGACCCGCAGGCAATCAACCTGTTTCGCGATCACTGGCACCAGGAATTTCACCACGACCCTGACCACTGCCCGATTTACACCGACACCGTGGCCGGCGTGACCAGCGCCGGCATCGAAGCCTACCTGCCGATGTTTTACCCGCGCACCGATACGCTGTTCGACTACCTGCCGGCGCAACACAGCATCGCCCTGGTAGGTGATGTCGACGCCGCGCTTGCAAAGTTCCAGCAGGACGCAACACGTCGGCATGAACAGCAGAGTATCGACCCTACCCGGCCACTGTTACCCCCGCAGCGGCTCTACCTCGGTATCGATGAAACGCGCACCGCGCTAGCGGCAAGCTCACGGTTTTTCCTGGAACCTGAAGCGCAGGCACTGCAGCACAATCCTGCGCGCGGTGACCATGTACTCGACTTTGCCATCAACCCGCCGCTCTCTATCGACGAGCACAGCGATCAACCACTGCAGAGACTTGCCAGCTTCCTGGCGAATGCGGCCGCTGACCGGCCGCGTATGCTGTTTTGTGTCACCTCGCCGGGCAGGCGGGAACTGCTGCTGGAAAAATTGCACGATGCCGGCATCGAGGCCAGCGCGTTCGCCAACTGGCAGGCCTTTCTCGATGGCGATGGCCACGGCGTTGCGGTTGCACAATTCAATCTCGGCGCAAGGCTGCGTTACGCGAATATCTGTGTGGTTGCGGAGCCCGAACTGTTCGGCGGCACGGTCAAACCGCGCGCGCGAAAAAACCGCGATCGCAGCAATCTCGCCGAGGCCACCATTCAAAGCCTGGTGGAACTGCGCAGCGGCGCAGCGATCGTGCACATCGATCATGGCGTGGGCCGTTACCTGGGCCTCGAGCGCATGCCGGTTCCGATAGGTGACGGCAAGCATATCGATGCAGAATTTATGGCGCTGGAATACGCTGGCGGCGACAAACTCTATGTACCGGTAACCTCGATGCACCTGATCGCGCGCTACATGGGTGGCGACGAGGACAGCGCACCGCTGAACAAACTCGGCAGCGAAAGCTGGCAGAACGCCAAGCGACGCGCCATCGACAACGTGCGCGATGTGGCCGCGGAACTGCTGGCAATATATGCCACGCGCAAATCCATGCCCGGCTATGCGCACCAGCTCGACCATGATGCCTACCGGCGCTTTTGCGAGCAGTTTCCTTTCGAGGAAACCCAGGACCAGGCCAGCGCAATCGATGCTGTGGTTGAAGACATGTGCGCACCGCGCGCGATGGACCGGCTGGTTTGCGGCGACGTCGGCTTTGGCAAGACCGAAGTGGCAATGCGCGCTGCTTTCGTTGCGGTAAACAACAGCAAGCAGGTGATGATCCTGGTGCCGACCACGCTGCTGGCACAACAACACCTGCAGAATTTCCAGGACCGCTTTGGCGACTGGCCAATACGCGTCGATGCGCTGTCGCGCTTTCGCAGTGCCAGTGAACAAAAACGTGTACTGGAACAATTTGCCGCAGGCAGTATCGATATCCTGATCGGCACACACAAGCTGATCCATAAGCCGGTCGCAACGCGCGACCTCGGCCTGGTGGTGGTCGATGAAGAGCACCGTTTCGGTGTCGCGCAAAAGGAACAACTGAAGCGACTCTGCGCCGACGTCGACCTGCTGACAATGACCGCGACGCCGATTCCGCGCACGCTGAACATGGCGATGGCAGGATTGCGCGACCTGTCTCTTATCACCACACCGCCCGCGCGCAGGCTGTCGGTGAAGACATTCGTGCGCGAAAAACAGACCAGCCTGGTGCAGGAAGCCATGCTGCGGGAGTTACTGCGCGGTGGCCAGGTATTTTACCTGCACAACGATGTCAGCAGTATCGAGCGTGTCGCCCGCGAACTGGACGAACTGCTGCCAGAGGCGCGCATTTCGATTGGCCACGGACAAATGGCCGAGCGCGCACTCGAACAGGTGATGGCGGACTTTTACCACAAGAAATATAACGTGCTGGTGTGCACGACGATTATTGAAACCGGCATCGACATCCCCAATGCCAACACGATTATCATCGAGCGGGCGGATAAATTCGGCCTCGCGCAACTGCACCAGCTGCGCGGTCGCGTGGGTCGCTCGCACCACCAGGCCTATGCCTATCTTTTTATTCCCGGTCGGCGCAGCCTGACCCGCGATGCAGAAAAACGCCTGCAGGCCATAGAAGAGGCACAGGACCTGGGCGCAGGATTCATGCTGGCCACACACGACCTGGAAATTCGCGGCGCCGGCGAATTACTGGGCAGCGAACAGAGCGGGCAGATCCAGTCGGTGGGTTTTTCAATGTATCTCGATATGCTCGACCGAGCGGTGACGTCGCTAAAAGCGGGCGAAGAAATCGATATCGACGCGCCACTGCAATTGCAGGGTGAAATGAAACTGCACCTGGCCGCGCTGATTCCCGACGACTACCTGCCGGATATCCACACCCGCCTGATCCTGTACAAACGCATTGCCAATGCCGATAGCGAGGCCGCCCTGCGTGAACTGAAAGTCGAGATGATCGACCGCTTTGGCTTGCTGCGCCCCGAGATCAATAACCTTTTCGAGTTGATGCGGCTCAAGCTGGCCGCGCTGCCTCTGGGCATACAGCGCATCGATGCCGGCGTGCACGGGGGCTATATCGAATTTGGCAGCAAAACCCCGGTCGACCCGCTGAAAATTGTCAACCTGGTGCAACAGTCGCCCGACATATTCCAGTTGCGCGGCGCCACGCGCTTGAACTTCAGGGTGGATCTGCCAGAATCGACCGCGCGCATAGCCTGGGTGCACAATTTTCTAGGAGAGCTGGCAACTTGAAGCATAAGGTTCGAAATTTTATTGCGCCGACACTCGCGATTTTTGTCGCGTGTATGCTTGGTGCTGGCACCAGCGCCGCTGAGCACGACGACGTCTACCTGATCGAAATGGTCGTATTCGCGGATGACCGTGCCACCGGTCGGGACCATGCCAGCGACGCACCCGGCAGCGAGCACTGGCGCAACCCCGACGCACTGGCCTACCCCGCAAACCTCGTCTTCCTGCGTGGCGAGCAAAGCGATATCGACGCAGCGCCCGACGCGCAGCTCGCAGAAGATGACATGCACAGCGATAGAGGTATGCCGTTACTGCAATTACTGCAGGTTGCCGATTCCGAAATCAGCGACGTCGCCAATCACCTGCGCAAGCGCAGTCGCTTTCGCGTGTTGTTCGAGGGCAGCTGGCTGCAGGCATTGACCGACCGCGACCGCGCCCCGGCAGTGGTACTGCAGGGCGGCAGGCGCTACGAGCCGTGGCAGGAATTGATGGGCAGCGTAACCTTCAGCAGGGAGCGTTACCTGCATATCAACACCGAGCTCTGGTTCAGCGAATTTGTCGAACAGGCATTGCGCGATGCCGATGAGCCCTGGTACGTAGCGCAGGCCAAGGAAGTGCAACTGCCGCTGCCGGCCGGGTCGCGTCGCAGCGTCGTGGCAACCGAAGGCGGCAGCGCGAGCTTCGCCGGGCTTTACCCGCACAGCGATTACCATGTTCGGCGAACCTATACGCTGCGAGAATTTCGCCGCCTGAAACGAGACCAGCTCAATTACCTCGACCACCCGGTATTCGGCGCGATCGTCAAGGTCAGCCGCCGTGAAACACCTGCAGACGAACCCGGAGAGGATGACGAGGCTGCAACGCTGGACGAAATCACGTCGCAAGAAGCGGAAACCGCAGCGTCAGCCGCTGCAGCGGAGTAGACAGTAACCCCTTGCTCAGGCCATGAAGTTTTGCGCGCGGCCCAGTCCTTCGCGTTTGCGGCGCCTGAGCGTGGTACTGATGATACGCTCCAGCCGCGTCGCGGTAATCTCGCGCGTGTCGCGGCGCGAATCGGTGCCGGTGCGCCGGCAAATGCGCTGCAAATCCCAGAACACCGCCGCTGCAAACAACGCTACAAAGCGTCGCTCTACGTAAAAACGGTGCGCCTGCATATCCGGGTTGTCCTTGCACAGCGGGCCGACGATATCCTGCATCAGTTTTTCCAGCCTGCTCTTTACGCCTGACGATTCGCCGGTCAGCACCAGGTCCTGGATATTGCGCACGATGCCGTCGTAATCGCCCAGCGCGTGCAGCAGCGCAAGGTCTGTGGTTTCATCGCCTTCGGCCTCGCGCGACTCAGGGATGGTGCGTTGCGGCAACAGGTGCAGGGTCGCGTCGAGCACCAGCCGCAAACGTTCCTCGGTAGGCTGCAGTATGCTCTGCGTGATCAGGCGATCGCTCTTGCCTGCCGGTCGCATCACATGCATCAGCGCGCACTCCAGCTGGCTGCCGAAATTGGCGCAGGAATGCGGGTAGCGCTGGAACAGGTCGTCGAAGTATTCCGTGGCCTCGAGCAATTCGGTATCAACCTCGCTATCGACGCGCTGCGCCGGGTGGTAGTCGAGCGGCCCGGGCTCCGGGTAGGTCTGGCCGGCATGCGTGCGCAAGCCATCCGCATCAATTTCAATAGCTGCGCAGTAGCCTGAAATATCCGCCACCAATGCGGCTGACGGTGCGATCGTCTCACCCGTCGCGTGATTAACCAGCTTGCCATAGTGGCCCAGCACCAGCGCACAAAAGCGCGGGTCCATCAAACGATAGTTCTGGCTGCGCACACGGTTGCCAAGGCTTTTGATGACCTGCTTGGAAATAATATCAGCGGTCGGTGTAACCAGCGGCATCACGCCGAGCTGTTGTTGCAATGCCTCAAGTTCGTGCCTGAACATCGCAATGGCTTCGTCAAGCTCCACGCCCAGCATGCCGCAAACGTAGGTCGACAGGTCGTGCGCAACAAACGGAATTGCACCACCGGGTATGCCTGCTTCGATCAGTTGCTTGAGGCTGCCAAACTTGATGCCGAAGTCTTTGCGCTCGATCGCCGCCGCCGCAAAAATACGCTGGCACAGTGCACCCAGTTCGGCAATCGCCGCCCGATCGAAGGCTTGCAGGCCCTGCAGGGAAGCGACCGTATTGATGTCGTTGTGCGAAGCACCGCCGGCGAGCGGATCGACCGCCACCTCTATGCCGGCAATACCGCATTGCACTGCAACCGCCTGCACCGCGGTGGCACGCGCTTCGTCGGTACTGTGGCAATGCAGTACCACTGGCACACCGAGTGTATTGAGCGCCGGCACAAGCTCAGTTGCCGCTGACGGTGTCAGCTGGCTGCTAATATCCTTGATGCAAATCGAATCGACCCGGCCGCCCGCATCCTGCGCGATTTTCAATAACGCACGCGCATAATTTACGTAGTACCGGGTGCTGTAGCTCGCATCGATGGCGTCACTGCGCGGCTTCACGTAGGAAAGCGCGACCTGCAAGTGGATGCGCTTGTGATCTGCCGCCCGCCCCGCCGCAAGCAGCGCTTCATTTTGCCGTGCGGCCTCGGCGTCGCTGGCCGCCATGTACTCGATCGAGAAACGCAGGTTTTCGGGATCGTTCAACGCGTCGAAGTTACGTACAATCAATGCGCGCGACTTGTCAACATCGCCGGCGCAATCGCGCAGCAAGTCAATATTGCGCTGTTGCAGTGACGGGCTGTAATGATGGAAACCAAACTGGTTGGCACCGCGCAACAAAATTTGCAAAGGCATCGCCGCACCCTGCGCAGCGATAACGGCCTTGGCGTCGCGCAGGATCCGATAGGGATTGAAACCGCGCTGCAAAGCAATCTGGAAACTCTGTCCACCACCCAGTTCGAGACTGGCAAAGCCGCAGCGCAACGCCGCTTCGACCAGTTCGCGCAACTCTGTGCTGTCAAAGGTCCAGACGCCGGTCGATTGCATCATGTCGCGCAGCAGCCAGCCTACACGGGTTGCCTGCACTGTCGAATGTTGTCTCGTCATGTCTCGTTCAAACTGAATGGAAAAATCTACGTCAGGAAACTGTACGTTTCCAGCACCACGCCGCGGCTTAATGCCTTGCGCGATATGGTGCCGGCAGGTTGGGACCGCTGCATATTAGCAGATGTACTTGCCTGCTTGCGCCTGCAGGCCGGCAGCAGCCGACAGGCTGCAACCCGGCCGCGACGAACAGCGGCGAGAGGGACATACGACCGGACGCATCAGTTGCGCGACAGTAGCAAGCTACTCAGCAAGCGGTGCGCCCTGCCGGCCGCCAGCTGCATTGCCTTTTCAATATCGGGCAAGTCCAGTGCATTCTCGGTGACCCCTGCTGCCGGATTCACAACCAGGCAGAGCGACAGATACTGTATTCCGCGCTCGCGACACAACGCCGCCTCCGGCATCAGGGTCATACCGACAAGGTCGCAGCCGTCGCGCTGCAAACGCCGGATTTCCGCCGCAGTTTCAAAGCGCGGTCCCTGTGTACAGCCGTAAGTGCCACCATCGTGTACGGTAATCCCAAGCGATTGCGCGACTGCGCGCAAAGGTTCACGCAAATCGCTTTGCAGCGGCTCGCTGAAATCGACGTGGCCGGAAAAATCATCCAGCGTATCGAAAAAAGTATGCGCGCGGCCATAGCTGTAATCGATGACCTGCACAGGCAGCACCAGCTCGCCGGGCGCCCAGTGCGTATTGCAGGCGCCAACCGTATTCAGTGCAATAACCTGCGTGACACCGGCCTGCGCCAGCGCATCAATATTGGCGCGGTAGTTGATTTTGTGCGGGGGTATCTTGTGAGCTTCGCCGTGGCGGGGCAAAAAATACAGCTGCTCGCTTGCCCGCTCGCCCTGTCGCAACACGCCCAGCGCAAGCGCAGCTGACGTTTCGCCATAGCGGGTTTGCACGCTCCGGCTTGTATTCGTCTCGAAGCCCTCAAATGTTTCCCAGCCGCTGCCACCGATCACCGCCAGCATACTCAGGCCTCCACCTTGAGCACAGATTGCCTGTCAGCGTTGACCAGGCCACGCAATTCGCCCTCCACTTCTACCGTACGGGTAGGGAAAGCGACCTCCGCATCGTGCGATTCGATAATGTCGAGCACGCGAAACAATACATCCTGCTTGACCTTGTGAAACGTTTGCCAGTTGGTGGTTTTGGTAAAGCAGTAGATAAAAAAGTCCAGCGAGGATTCGGCAAAACGGTTGAAGTTCACCATCAGGGTCTGTTCGGCGTCGATATCCTCATGCGCGCGCAGCATTTTTTCCACATCGGCCGTGATCGCCGCCAGCGCACTGGCGTCTGCATACCTGACGCCGATGGTTTCATGAATCCTGCGATTGCGCATGCGTGACGGGTTTTCCACCGCAATGTGCGTGAAGGTTGCATTGGGTACATACAAAGGGCGCTTGTCAAAAGTTCGAATACGCGTTTGTCGCCAGCCAATATGCTCGACTGTGCCTTCGATTTCCTGGTCCGGAGACCGGATCCAGTCGCCGATCGCGAAGGGCTTGTCGAGATAAACCATCAGCCCGCCAAAAAAATTCGCCAGCAGGTCTTTCGCGGCGAAACCCACCGCGATACCGCCGATACCACCGAAGGCGAGCACACCGGAGATGCTGTAACCCATGGTTTGCAGGGCCACCAGTACTGCGGTGATGATCACTGCAAGGCGCAGCAGCTTGCTGACCGCGTGCACGGTCGATTCGTCCAGCGCATCCTCTTCTTGCGCGGTATCACGGGCGAGCAAGTTCGCCTCGCTCACCGCAACAAAGCGCACCAGGAACCAGGCCAGCAACGCGATCACCAGCAAATCGCGCAGCGGATCCAGCGCCTCGAAAATCACCGCATCTGAAAGATTGCGCACGATATCGGCTGCCCAGCCAATACCAATCACCCAGATAAACAGGCTGGCCGGCTTGCGCGCAGCCTCAAGCAGTGCGTCGTCCCAGGGGTTACGGGTCTGGCGCAGACGTTCCTCGAGCCTGTCGAAAAGCCGCCTCGCGAGGTAATTTGCCAGCAGGGTCAAAAATACCACCACGAATACCTGGATAACCCAGGATCCCCCGGCGACATCGCCGGCCAGCAGTGGTTTTATATGCGTTGTGAAAAAAATCGAGACCGGCTCCATATCTTCCCGCTTGTCAGCTAACTTGGCAGAGGACAGGAATTATTGCATGATCGGCCACGTTCGTCCGCGCCTGGCATCCGGCAAAATCCAATGTTGAAAAAAGAACGCGCCGCCTATATCGACCGGCGACTTGACGAGTTGTACCCGGAAACTCCGGTGCCGCTCAACCACAGCGACCCGTATACCCTGCTGGTGGCTGTGCTGCTTTCAGCGCAGTGCACTGACGAGCGCGTCAACAAGGTCACACCGTCGCTGTTTGAACTGGCCGACAACCCGGTCGATATGGCGCGCAAACGTGCGAGCACGGTGGAAAAGATCATCAGGCCCTGCGGGCTCGCACCGCAAAAGTCCCGCGCCATTGTGGCGCTGTCGAAAATTCTCGTGGATAGCTTCGGCGGCGATGTGCCCGGGGATATCGACGCGCTCGAAACCCTGCCGGGTGTCGGCCACAAAACCGCCAGTGTGGTTGTCTCGCAGGCATTTGGCCAGCCAGCCTTCCCGGTCGATACCCACATCCACCGGCTCGCCCAGCGCTGGGGCCTGAGTTCCGGCGCCAGCGTGACTCAAACCGAGCGCGACCTGAAAAAACTTTTCCCTGAACAGCGCTGGAACAGGCTGCACCTGCAGTTTATTTTTTACGGCCGCGAGCATTGCAGCGCGCGCGGCTGCGACGGCACTGTCTGCGAGATGTGCCAGCACCTGTTTCCGTCGCGCAAAAAACCCGTCGTGAATCGCAGGCCCTGACAGGGACAGTTTACTTTATTGGGCTGCTGGCCCGGTTACCTCCGGGACAGTTTACTTTATCAAGCCTGCGGCCTGATAAAGTAAACTGTCCCCTTAGCAGACAATCACTATGCGCCCCAGCCGATACAGCAGCAACGAAAGCCCCGCAAGCTGGGCGAGCCTGAAGGACCTGCTGCCCTACCTGTTTGAATTTCGTATTTATACGATACTTGCGCTGGCCTGCCTGGTCGCAGCGAAGCTGGCCAGCGTCGCGCTGCCATTCATGCTCAAGGACATTGTCGACCAACTCGACGCAGGCATAGCGCAGGACAACCCCGGCAAAATACTGATCCTGCCACTGGCGCTGCTGGTAGCTTACGGGGTCGTGCGCTTTGCCAACGTGTTGTTTGGCCAGTTGCGCGACACCCTGTTCGGCCGCGTAACCGAGCGTGCGATGCGGCGCATCGGCTACAAGGTTTTTAATCACCTGCACACACTGGACCTGGCCTTTCACCTCGATCGTCGCACCGGGGGCCTGTCGCGCGACATCGAGCGCGGCGTCAATGGCATCAGCTTCCTGATGCGCTTCATGGTGTTCAATATCGTGCCCACTTTCCTCGAGCTCGGCCTGATTATCGGCTTGCTGGCATGGAATTATGAACCCGCTTTTGCGCTGACTGTATTCTTCGCAGTGGCAGCTTACATCTTTTTTTCCGTGGTCATTACTGAATGGCGCACGCGCTTTATTCGCGAAGTGAATACCGCAGAATCACGCAGTAGCACCCGTTCGGTCGACAGCCTGCTGAATTTCGAAACGGTCAAGTATTTTACTAATGAAACTTATGAATCAGAGCATTACGATCACGAACTTGCGCGCTGGGAAGACGCCAGGCGCCGCAATCGCCTCACGCTGTTCGCGCTTAATGCCGGGCAGTCGCTGATTATTGCCATTGCCACCACACTGGCCATGATCCTGGCCGGCCTTAACGTAGTGCGCGGCAGCATGACGATTGGTGATTTCGTGCTGATCAATGCGATGATGATCCAGGTGTTTGTACCACTTAATTTTCTCGGCTTTGTGTACCGCGAAATGAAAAGCTCGCTGGCCAATATCGAGGCCATGTTTGCACTGCTAAAGGTGGAGCCAAAAATCAAGGATGCGCCGAAAGCGCCGCGGCTCGAAGCCAAACAGGCAAAGCTGGAGTTTCGCAACGTCGATTTTGGCTACCAGCCGGAGCGGCAAATCCTGCATGAGGTAAGTTTTACAGTGCTGCCAAAACAAAAGCTTGCGATTGTGGGCAGCAGCGGCTCCGGCAAGTCGACCATTATGAAACTGCTGTTCCGTTTCTATGACCCGCAGGGAGGCGCCATTTTCATAGACGGCCAGGATATACGCAGCGTTACGCAGCAAAGCCTGCGCGATGCGATTGGCGTGGTACCGCAGGACACCGTACTTTTTAATGCGAGCATCCTCGACAACATCCGCTACGGCCGGGTCGACGCCAACGACGAGGAAGTGTGGCAGGCCATTCGCACGGCGCATCTTGATTTGTTTATCGAAGGGCTGCCGGATCGTGAAAACTCCCTGGTTGGCGAGCGCGGACTAAAACTCTCGGGTGGTGAGAAACAACGCGTAGCGATTGCGCGCACCGTGTTAAAGCGCCCGCCCATCATGATTTTTGACGAGGCAACCTCGTCGCTGGACAGTAAATCGGAACAAGGCATACTGGCAGCCATCGCAGAAATAGCGCGCGAACATACCAGCGTGGTGATTGCTCACCGCTTGTCGACCATCGTCGATGCCGACACCATTCTGGTGCTGGAGCAGGGCCGTGTGATTGAACAGGGTACCCACGCAGAGCTGTTGCAGCGTGGGGGGAAATATCGCGAAATGTGGCATATTCAGCAGCAAGATTACAAAACCCATATCAATATAATCAATAATTGAACAATTTGTTTGGCTGCGGCGCCAGAATAAATGCTTTGCTGCCGCTCGCCTGAATATTTTATTGCAGAAAAAAACCCGGCCAATGGCCGGGTTTTTTTCGCGCTACATCAGGCTACATTGCCCTATGCACTAGAGTTCATAGGCGCGCTCGTTGTGCGAAACAATGTCGAGCCCCTGGGTCTCGCCTTCTTCATCGATTCGCAGACCAACCATCAGGTCGATCACTTTAAAAATAACAGCCGTTACGACCGCGGTGAAAACGACCGTCGCAATGATCCCGGTCAACTGCACGCCAAGCTGCGCGCCCATGCTGGTATCGACACCAACCGGACCCTGGCCACTGAAAATGCCCAGTTGGGTGCTGCAGAAAATACCGGCCATGAATGTACCTAGAATGCCGCCAACGCCGTGCACAGGCATCACGTCCAGCGAATCATCAATCTTGAGTTTGCGCTTGATATACAGGGTTGCGAAGAAGCAAACGACACCGGCGGAAATACCGATCACAACAGCACCCGCCGGGCCGACAAATCCAGAAGCAGGTGTGATGGTGCCAAGCCCCGCGACCATGCCGGTAATGGCGCCCAGCACCGAAGGCTTGCCGAATTTCAGCCACTCCATTGTGGACCAGGTAGCCGCACCGCAAGCTGCTGACAAATGCGTAACCAGGATGGCCATACCGGCATCACCATTCGCGGCGAGTGCACTACCGCCATTGAAACCAAACCAGCCAACCCACAGCATACCGGCACCGGCAACACTGAGCGTGAGGTTGTGCGGCGGCATCGGTGTGGTCGGGAAACCGCGACGCGGCCCGATCATCAGCGCTGCAACCAGCGCGGCGACACCGGCAGTAATGTGCACGACCGTACCGCCGGCAAAATCGAGCAGGCCTTTTTCGCCCAGCCAACCGCCGCCCCATACCCAGTGGCAAACCGGTGCGTACACAAACAGCAACCACAACACGGTAAACCAGCATACCGCGCTGAACTTGATGCGCTCGGCGAACCCGCCAACCACCAGTGCAGGGGTAATAATTGCAAACGTCATCTGGAACATCAGGAACACGCTTTCCGGGATATCACCCGACAGTGTCTCCTCGGCCACGCCAGCAAGGAACATTTTGCTAAGGTCGCCGAAGTAGGCCCCGCCTTCACCAAAAGCGATGCTGTATCCGGCAACGAACCAGACAAAAGAGGCGATACAGGCAATCGCAAAGCACTGCATAAGCACCGAGAGCACGTTTTTACTGCGCACTAGGCCGCCGTAGAACAAGGCAAGTCCGGGCAGCGTCATGAACAATACCAGTGCAGTGGAAGTCATGATCCACGCAGTGTTGGCGCCGTCGAGTGTGTCGGCAGCAGCCAGCGCAGGCGACAGCGCGAACAATAACGGCAGCATGCGTGGCAGGCAGGATGGGTTTGGCATACAGGTTCTCCCCGGATAAAAGCTGTTTTTTTAGTGCCGCACAGGCAGCGCGAAGCGATTGAAGCAGAATGAAACGATCAGGCTGTAACTGGCCGGCGCGGGCGTTTTAGAGGGCGCGTATGTTACCGAATGGCCGCGGGCGCGGCTATTCTCGGCTAGCAAAAAAACCTTTGTACGCACCATATCGGGGCGATTACAGGCACCAAGTGGTCAGAAAAGGTGCAGCTACTTGGAGAGTTCCGCCATGCCCTTTTCCAGGCCCTTTACCGTGAGGGGATACATGCGCTCCTCAATCAGCTCGCGGATGAGTTGCGTCGACTGCGTGTACTTCCAGCCCTCTTCCGGTTCCGGGTTAATCCAGGCGACTTTTTCGAAATGCCGCAGCAAGCGTTTCATCCACACTGCGCCGGACTCCTCATTCCAGTGCTCCACACTGCCGCCCGGCTGGATTACCTCATAGGGCGACATCGCAGCATCGCCGACAAAAATAAGCTTGTAATCGCGACTGTATTTGTTGATCACTTCCTGCACCGGCAAGCGTTCTTCATGGCGACGACGGTTGTCTTTCCACACCGACTCGTAAATGAAATTGTGAAAGTAGTAGTACTCAAGATGTTTGAATTCGGTGCGCACCGCATTAAATAACTGCTGTGCTGCACGCACGTGGTAATCCATCGAGCCACCGACATCGAAGAAGATTAATACCTTCACC
>JBATGO010000047.1:0-2855 GCA_049665845.1 Pseudomonadales bacterium
ACCTGATCCTGATCAATAAAGTTATCGTTGGTGATCAGTGTACGAAGTTGGGTCAGGGTTGGTGCTTGAAGTGGATAAGTCGAGAGATCGAAGGCATTGGTTCCAATCGCTTCAATTACGAGAGGGAACTGCGCATCGTCGGGAATAAGAAACGACTCAAATGCGGCCTCGGGATTGCTCGTAGCAGTACGCAGGGCTGGGGCGTTGTGCCTGTCTGCGTATTCGAGCGCGGCGTAGTCTATTGCGACGAACGCTTTCAGCGTGGCATTGGCCAGCGGGCCTTTGACTGCCACACCACCAAGCGGACTGCCGACCGGCAGGGGAACTGTGACCTGGCCACTATCGGTACCGCCACCGCCACCGCCACACGCAGCAATTACCAGCAAAAGCAGAAGTGCTGTGAAAAGGCGCCCGTATCGCGTTTGTGGGTCTATTTTGGCGCTCTGGAGATTTGCCATTTTTCAGTAGCCCTGCCCGACGTGTTGCGGCCTGTGTTTGAACCTTAGCATAGAGCAATAAGCGGGCCATCTTCATAAAATCAGGCACTTGAAGCTGTCCGCCGCACCTGATTGTAAAAGAAGCTGACGTCATTATCTAAGATCCTATGCTCGAAGTGTGCACACACTTCCAAGGCCGGGACTGGTGATTAGCACGTTAATCGCGGCAGGATTGTCCAGATCGGACTGGTCGAAAGTTACGAGGCCGTTCCAGGGGCCTGAAATGGACAAAAAAGCACCTTTTATCCTCCAATATCGTTGACGATGGTTCAGCAAGCGAGCCGACTTAACCAGGTTTATCACGCAGGGCTTGCAAACAGACCAGTTGGTTTGTTATAGTCCTGCTTAACGCAATCCTGTAGCAGGGTGCAATTGTGACTCATTACCCGCTCGGGATTTTTTAAGGACTTTAAACATACCAACCGGTCTGTTTAAAGTCTCAAACCACTCCTGAGGCAGGGGGAAACAGGAAATGAAACAGGTGATCAACGGCACCAATCTTGAAAAACTTCGGCAGGTCTATGAGACATTGGTTGACGCCGTGTTGATAGTCGCGGCGATCGCCCTGCCGTTTTACATCATCGCCGCGGTTTAAGCAGCCAGCACCGGTGGCTTACCGCAATGAATCCTCACTGCGTGCCCGGTTGCTTTGCACGGGCACACTTTTTTTACTTGAGGTAGGATTGCGCTGGAAAAGAATATTTGCCGCATGAACGGCGAAACAGAAAATAATGAAGGATGAAAATGCGATGACGATGCAACGCAGCGCGAAAGCTGAACATACCCGCGAACGCATACTCGAGGTCGCGGGCGAGGAGATGCGCCGTGTCGGCTATCGCGCGATGGGCCTGAATGACATTCTCGAAAAATTGCGCATGTCAAAGGGCGCGCTTTATCACCACTTTCGCAACAAACTTGAGTTGGGCTACGCCGTTCTTGATGAGCTTTACACGAAAAGCTTTCTCAAAGTATGGGTTTCGCCGCTGGAACGCGACGATCCACTGAAGGCTATTATCAATTGCTTGCAGGCTATGAGTGAAAATATGACGGCTGACATGCTTAGCTGCGGTTGCCCGATTAACAATCTTGCCAATGAAATGTCCAATCTTGACGAGGGTTTTCGTTTGCGCGTCGAGGGCGTTTTTGACCGATGGAAATCGCGCATGACTTCAGCGTTTAGACGGGCGCAGAAAAAAGGCTATATGAGTAGAGACGTAGATGCTGAGAATACAGCGGTATTCGTTATAGCTACAATACAGGGCGCTATCACATTGGCGAAAAGTTCACAGGATGCAAGCATCTTTTCGCAGGCAACGCAAAGCGCGTCAAACTATTTAAAAAGTTTGCAGACGCCGGTTTTGAAGCAATCGGAGTCGCCTGCCGTGCGTTGAATGGCAAATTCTGGAATGGCATGCGGCGTTTTCGCGGGCTAATTGCAGGGCTGTTATCTGCGTTTATATGCGGTGCGGCTGCGGTAACCTTGACTTACGATGGTGCAGGAAAGCTGTCTGGCGGGTTGGGTACATACCAGGCGAGCGTCCTGTTCGATACCACCATGCAGGTTTCCGTTACGCGTTCTATCTGGGCACCATCGACGGTACCAATAGAACCGCAGAACATACCTCTGGCGCCCTTTATCCTGCAGCTTTTGTTCGGCATTTCGCTAATAACCGTTGCACTTAACGCGCGGAGGCCTGTCAAAAAAATGAAACCTCCAGGAGCATCCGGCAATGACTGAAATGCGAGAAAAAATTGATGTGCGCCGTGCGTTGCAGGTATTCAATTTCATCCTTGAGCACGGGCAGAAAGGTGAAAACGTATATCGATACAACGGGCTCAATGCTGCAAGCGCCGTTGACGGCTATACCATAAGTCTATACAACGATTACGTGAGGCTCGATATTCTTTTTCACAACCGCTTCACGCTGGATTACAGCAATGAAAAAGAGCTGGAACAATTCTGTGAAAAAATCGATGCGATTGCAACAGCGCTGCGGAGTTGACTATCTTGTGATTTGCGCTGTGATTTAAACCAGCACGAAGCCAGGCGAAAACGAGTTATCAAGTCAGGCGAACATATGTGCGTATAGCGATTTTGCGTCAAATAAAAAAACGGCACTTGAAGTGCCGTTTCGACTTGCAGATTGCGATTCCCTTACTTGCGCTTGATTCTCGAAATCCCGATACCGGCAATGCCAAGGCCTATCAAGGCGAGCATGCCCGGTTCTGGTACAGATACCTGTACTTCACACCCGCCGCCGCCAGGCACCAAAGAGCAAGGATCCTCGACCGCGTAAGTAGGACCGGCAAAAAGGCCGGTGCAAATTACTGCGATTGTCGCTGCCAATACATTCAGTT
>JBATGO010000048.1:0-2379 GCA_049665845.1 Pseudomonadales bacterium
AGTGAGCAGAAAGAATTTGATGGCGCGCTGATTGGCACCGGCATTCCCTATCGCGCCAGCCAGCAGCCTTTTATTAGCGGCTACATGCATTGTGTAGAGCATTTTGCCAACAACAGTTCCGGTATCAGGCGCGCGGGTTCGGCAGCGCTGGACCTGGCTTATGTTGCAGCAGGCAGGCTCGATGCATTCTGGGAGTTCGGGCTGCGCGAATGGGACCTGGCAGCGGGCATGCTGCTGGTGCAGGAAGCGGGTGGCCTTGTTTCAGATTTCAAGGGCGGCAGCAACGTGCTCGAGTCGGGCAATGTCGTGTGCGGCAACCCGAAACTGTTCAAGCAGCTCTTAAAAGTTGTTAACGAAAACCTGGCTGGCGTGCAGCCGCACTAAAACACGCACTTATCAATCACTCAACGCATCACTTACCGATGCACTCACTCGATACTCTCAACAGTACAACGGAGAAAGGTAGCATTATGAAAGTCGTCAAACGCACTGCCGAGTACACCATATTCCAGAAACGCAACCAGCGCTACGGCGTAAAGGGTGCAGACAAGAAATGGGTCAACGGCGAAGATAAAGTCAAAGTCCTGTTAGCCGAAGGGCTGGTAAAAGCACCTCAACCAAAGGCCGCCGAACCCGAGCCTGAAGCCGAAGCTGCGCCGGCAGAAGCCGATGATGCTGCGGAAGCCGAAGCACCTGGCGAAGAAAGCTAGGGCTGTCCTCGATTGCGCGTCACCTACCGGCGCGCTTTACAAGGAAAATACCAACGGTTGTGGCGCATGCTGCGGCCCCTTTTTTATTGGTGAATCCCTATGAATTTATTCTATCGATTCCTGATCTGCTGCGTGGTTGCGCTACCAGTCTCGGGCTTTTATTACGCTTATGCTAACAAGGATGGAGTATTTTCGTTCGACCTAGCCGCGGCACTGGCTTTCCTGGCGGTTGCGCTGGTTTGTGTAGGCCTGTGTGGGCTGGGTAGTGCTGCGAGTAGCGGCAGCACCGCGAGCCTTGCAACGGCGGGCGCTGGCAAGGCAGGCAGGCAAAAGCCCAAAAGCAGTGGCAAGCGAATGCAGGGCGAAGTGAAATGGTTTAACGGTGGCAAGGGCTTCGGTTTTATTTCGGCCGACAACGGCGAGGAATACTTCGTGCACTTTCGCTCGGTGCGCAAGGACAGCGCGAGGTTAAGCCCCGGCAAGCGCGTAGAATTCGGCCTTGTGCAGGGCAAAAAGGGTGACGAAGCCGACGACGTGTGTGTGCTGTAAGGCCCCCCCTGCATTCAATTACAACAGCAGCAACATCACCGGCTGATGCGCCGTGAGTAACCGGGTTTACAGCACCGACGGCGGCAAGATTTGCCCTGGCTGCAACCGGCCAGTGGCAAGCTGCGCCTGCGCTGCGCGTGCGGCAAACGGCATTGCGAATAATAATAGTGACGGCGTGGTGCGCGTATCGCGTGAAACCAAGGGCCGCAAGGGCGCCGGCGTGACGATAGTGCGCGGATTAAAAGTTAACCAATCCGACCTTAAAGCAATAGCCAAAACCCTGAAGCAGCAATGCGGCAGCGGCGGCACGGTGAAAGACGGCGATATCGAAATCCAGGGCGATCACCGCCCGCAGGTGAAAGCCTGGCTCGAAAAGCAGGGCCACAAAGTGGTGCTCGCAGGTGGTTAAAAGCTAGTCACCAAGCGATCAAAAATGGTGCGTTTTGTCGATGTACCAGTCAATATGCTTTCCACTTAACCAGTTTTCCCTTGTATTGCTCTTTCGCATTTCGCGTAAAAAACCCTGTTTTTAAGGGTTTTTTCTATTTTTGCAGCGGCCTTAGCACCCCGATCAGGCCTTGTCCAATGCGACATACTGCGCAAAATTCTTGTGCACCAATGTAGCTCATTTTTCCGCTTCAGGATTTAAAGTCACCTTAACTGTAGGAGAGCGCGCTAGCCGCGAAAGCGAGTTGGCCCTTACTGATCAAGATTCTCTGCAGCTTTTTGGTGCGATCTATTAAATCTATACCTTCAGGGTATTCGAGGAGTGCGATATGAAAATCAAGCAATTAACAATGGCAGTAGCCGCAGCTTCTGTTTTGACGAGTGGTGCAGCAGTGGCCGGTAATCACGGTACCAAGGTGTCTTCTGCACTGGGCGACGCGATGATTAGCGGGGAAGCTTACGGTGCGTACCGCAGCATGAGCACTGACACTGGCTCAGGTGACTCTGACGACTCTGATTTTGATCTTGATGAACTTCGTCTGGGTGTGAGCGGCGATGTTGGTGAGGACACGATGTGGAGTGTCGAGCTAGGCTTTATTCCTGGCGATAATTTTAGCGACAGCGGTTCCAGTACTACAGATACAACCGGTACTCCTGGCGTAAAGTCTGGTAC
>JBATGO010000049.1:0-2205 GCA_049665845.1 Pseudomonadales bacterium
TTGCAGCACCGCGAATGGATTCTTACGCCGTTCGCTGGATTCCTGCTCCCCGTGCCCGGCATCCTCGCCCTTGTCTTGCACGGCACCTTGTGCGGTTTGCGCGCGACAGTCGCCACTATCATGCAGCGCAACGATTGGCAGCGCGAGCAATATTTCATCCTCGACCAGCCCGAACACATCAAGCTCATCGCCCTGCAGCAACAGCGGCTCGACATCGCGAAGCCTCGCCCTCGCTTCTGCATCATGCGCAACTATGGTCAGCAGCGAATCCGCGCTGAGCGGCACCGTTACCGGTTGCAGGCAGCGCTGGCACTCCAGTTGCACGAGGCCATCAACGCGTGCGTGCACCGTCCACTTGCCACCGTCCGTTTCGGCGAATACCAGTTCCACGCCAAAAGGCTGCTCGGCGCCGAGCACCGCTCCGGCCACACGCGCAAGCGATGCCAACTCAAGGCGGCCGCTCAGGCAACTGCCTGCGGTAATGGCCTTGCGCACTGACAACGTGCGAGGCAGGGCTTGGCTGCTCATAATCGGGCGGTATTATAGGGAGCATCAATGTATCGTCAACGCACGAAGCAGGACTTTTGCCCGCATGGACAGACTTTTCGCCCTGCGGAGCGCCCAGCTGGGCCGCTTTGGCCCCTATGGCTGCCATCGGACCAGGAAACGCCCAAATGAAAATCGTGTTGGCCTCGGCCTCGATATATAGAGCGCAGCTTTTGCGGCGCATACTCGAGGACTTCGAAACCTATCCTGCCGATATCGACGAAACCCCCAGCCCGGGCGAAAAGGGTACCGCTCTGGCCGCCCGGCTGGCCCGCGCGAAAGCCGAAACAGTGGCGGCCAGGCATCCGCGGAGCCTCATCATTGGCAGCGACCAGGTTGCGCTGCTCGGCATGGGTAGCAGCGCAGAGCAGGTACTTGGCAAGCCAGGCAATTTCGAAAACGCCCGTGCGCAACTGCTGGCCTGCAGCGGCCGCGAGGTGGTCTTCCATACCGCCTGTTGTGTCATCGATGGATCTGCAGGCAACGCGCACTGCTTCGACGACAGCTATCGCGTTTGCTTCAAGGCACTGGCTATGCCGGCAATCGAAAACTATCTGCGGCGCGAACAGCCTTACGACTGCGCCGGGAGTATCAAGACAGAGGGCCTTGGCATTGCCCTGCTGGCCAGCCAGCAAGGGCGCGACCCCACCTCCCCGCTGGGCTTGCCGCTGATGCTACTTGTCGACGTGCTTGAACGCTGCGGGGTAAAAATATTACAATAAAAACATATAGTTATGACTTATATTTAGAAATTTGGTCGATCTTGCATGGCTGCCGGCCAGCGAGCTTTACACAGTTTTACCGCGTCGCAAACCTACTTAACCCAGCGCTATGGATAATACTCATCAAGTTTTGACGCTTTAGGAACAAGCGGCGGCGACACACTCCAGGCGCCTTCCGCATCTTCATCTCCTGTTAAAACCGATTTTCTTACTCCCAGACATCGCCCGCTTCCAGCGGGCTTTTTTTTGCTTCCAGCGGGCACTGTTCAGGTATGCAACATGAGAGCGGGCGGGAGCAAGTAAGAGCAGCGGCAAGGCGCGCGCAGCACACAACGCTTTATCGCCAGAATGCGCGGTATTTTTCAAGCCGGCACGCTATCATCGGCTCGCTCATCTATCGCCAATGATTACGAGGCAAACGCAACCATGACGCACCGCATTCTACTGGTCGACGACGACATTGAATTGTGTGAACTACTCAGCGAGTACCTGAAAAAGGAGGGGCTGGACGTTGCGGTCGTACACGATGGACTGGAGGCCGTGCAGCACCTGCAGGAATGCAATGCTGCAAAGCAGGACTACGATGCACTGGTGCTCGACTTTATGCTGCCCAGGATGCAGGGGCTCGACATCCTGCAGCGGCTGCGCGCATTTTCGAACACGCCAGTACTGATGCTGACCGCGCGGGGCGACGATATCGATCGCATCGTCGGCCTTGAGGCTGGCGCCGACGACTACCTGCCCAAACCTTGCAACCCGCGGGAATTACTGGCGAGACTGCGCGCGGTGCTGCGACGCACAGAAAACCAGCCCGCCGCGTCGAGCAAGTCGACACTGTCGAGCCACGGCATCGAACTGGACACTGGCCAGCGAACCTCTACCGTCAACGGCCAGCTCCTGGAACTGACCTCGGCAGAATTCAATGCGCTGGCTGTGT
>JBATGO010000050.1:0-8109 GCA_049665845.1 Pseudomonadales bacterium
GGATTACCGAAGAAGTCGTTAGCGAGAATGTTGCGAACGATGAAATGTTCGCAAAAGTATTTGCATCGTTCGATGCGTTTCGAAAAAATGTGGTGGCCTACCACCGTATCAGCGAGCAGGCGTACTACGAACTTCGCGATGCAAACCGCTGATGCAATGGGACAGTTTACTTATTTCGCTGACGAAATAAGTAAACTGTCCCCATAATTACTGGGCGATGGCGCGGGTGCGACGGTTTTCGTCAATGGCGACGTAGGTGAAGATGCCTTCGGTGACTTTCTTTTGTGGGCCGTAAAGTAATGGCGTATCGATCCAGACTTCGACGAACACTTCGATTGAGCTGCGCCCGGTGTTGATGACTTCGGTATAAAAACTTACCAGCGCACCGACATTAACCGGCACCATAAAATTTACGCCGCCCATCGACACCGCGGCGAGCCTGCCCTGTGCTACTTTCCTTGCGGTGATACCCGCGGCCATATCCATCTGCTGGAGTAACCAGCCACCATAAATATCGCCCAGCGCATTGGTATTTTTCTGGTGCGCTAGCTGTTGCAGAATTAAGGCGCCAGTTGGCCTGGGGTCGGTATCGAGTTCGCTCATAAACCGGGCTTGTCCTGAGGTTTCTACTTTATTTTTAAATGCTGGCCTGGGTTGCTTCGATTTTTCGCGAAAGCCCGTATTACTACGAAACTTGCGGGTGCTAAACCGGGCACCAGGTTACGCTAGCCGTAGATTTTTCCCGGCAGCCACGTTACCAGCTCGGGCCACACGGTTAACAATACCAGCAAAAGCACCTGTATGGCTATAAACGGGATCACGCCCCGGTAAATAGTGGTAGTGGCGATTTCGGGTGGCGCGACACCGCGCAGGTAAAAAAGCGCAAAGCCAAACGGCGGGGTCAGGAAAGAGGTTTGCAGGTTCACCGCAATCATGATGCCCAGCCAGATCGGGTCGAAACCCAGCACCAGCAATATCGGCGCAACAATGGGCACTACGACAAAGGTAATTTCGATAAAGTCGAGAATAAATCCGAGCAAAAAGATAACCAGCATAACGACCGCCAGCGCGGTAATCCGGCCGCCAGGCATGTCCTCAAAAATCGCGTGCACCAGTTCGTCACCCCCATAGGCGCGAAACACCAGCGAAAAAATTGCCGCACCGAGCAGGATCAAAAACACCATCGAGGTAATTTTCAGCGAAGTTCTAACAACTTCCTTGAGGCGCGAAAAATCGAGCTGGCCCTTGACGAAAGCCAGCAGCATTGCGCCCAGTGCGCCAACACCGGCCGCCTCGCTGGGTGTTGCGGCGCCCACCAGGATCGAGCCAAGTACGATGACAATCAGGATAATCGGTGGCAGCAGCCCGGAAAGGATACGCCGCAGGCTCACAACACCGTTTTCGAGCTGAATCGGCGGTGCTGCATCGCGCTTGATGTGTGCGTATACCAGCAGAAATAACAGATAGAGCAACACCAGCAGTATGCCCGGAATCAAAGCGCCGACAAACAGGTCGCCAACCGAAACCGTTTTCGGGTTGAAAATACCCTGGCTGAGCTGCGCCTGCTGGTAAGCGGAGGAGAGAATATCGCCGAGCAAGACCAGCGCGATTGATGGCGGAATAATTTGCCCGAGCGTGCCGGTGGCGCAAATCGTACCGGTTGCCAGCGCCGGATCGTAGCGCTGTTTGAGCATGGTCGGCAGCGACATCAGTCCCATGGTGACGACGGTTGCGCCGACGATACCTGTACTGGCCGCCAGCAGCATGCCGACGAACACCACAGCAAAGGCGAGACCGCCGCGCAAGCGGCCAAACGCGAGCGCCATGCTCTCGAGCAGTTCTTCAGCGACGCGCGATTTTTCCAGCATGACGCCCATAAATACAAACAGCGGCACTGCGATTAGCGTCACGTTCGACATGGTGCCGAAAATGCGGCTGGGCATAGCGCCGAGCAGCGCGGTGTCGAACACGCCGAACAGCATTCCGCTAAAGGCAAATAAAAGCGCCGTGCCGGCCAGAGAAAATGCCACCGGATAGCCCAGCAACAGCACCAGGCATACTACGGCGAACATCACCAGCGGGATATATTCGAGCATGGTGGCGTTACAGCGCCGCGTCGCGGTGGTCGAGTTCGGGTGGCGGCAGCACCGTGCGCCCCTGCAATGCCAGCCAGGCGCGTAATGCCTCTGCTAAACCCTGCACGATCAGCAGCGTCGCGAACAGCGGGATCAGGGTTTTCAGCAGGTAGACACCGTTCAGGCCACCGGAATCGGCAGACACTTCGCGCACGCGCCAGGCCTGCGCAACGTAGACGCCGCTCTCCCAGATAATAAAGGTGCAAACCGGCAAAAGGAGGAAGATAAAACCGAGCAGGTTGACCCAGGCCTTTTGCCTGGCGTTAAAGTGCCGGTAGAAAATATCTACGCGCACGTGCTCATCGCTCTGCAGTGTATAGGCGGCACCAAGCAGGAACGCGGCGGCGTGCAGGTAGGTCACCGATTCCTGCAGCGCGATCGAGCCAATATCGAATCCGTAACGCAGCAACACCACGGCGCTTTCGAGCAGCACCATAGCCAGCAGCAGCCAGGCAATCACGTGCCCGCTATACCAGGTTGCGCTGTCTATTGTGCGCACCAATTTTTCCATGCTGGCGTGGCGGGTGTTGTACTGGAATGTGCTGTGGGGCATCGTAAGGGGCCTGCTTTACGCGCGCACGCATAGGCGTGCATTGTAACGCCAGCGTCGCAGCGCTGTGCAGTCCTGCCAACAGCTATTGCCGCCAATAATGCTAGACTTGCTTGCGCGTCCAGGCTGTGGCCACAAACTACCAGAAGAGCGAGAGAATCATGCGAATCGACGGTCGGTACCCAAGCCGAAGCACTTCAAGCTGGCGGATTTACTTTTTCAGGCAGGAAAGTTGGCGAGCCGCCATGCTGCGCGTTGCGGCGATATTGTTTGCCATTGGTGCGTTATTCGGTTGTGTGCGCGGTATGGATATCAGCGACGAGGAGCTGGTGCAAAAAATGTCCGAATGCCTTTCTGAACAGAATAAAACCCCGGGCATGGCAGTATCCTGCGGCAACTACCAGAAAGAATGCAAGCGCCGCGGCAAGGCGACTGGCAACTATATCTGCTAAAGCGGCGCTACCTGTGCAGGCGGCGCTAGCTGTGCAAGCGTTGCTGCCCATGCAAGCAGTGAATAGTGCTGGCTGCCTGGGCTTCGCAGACGGTCCAATTTGCGCCGGTCGCCAGGCAAGCGCCCCGGGGTGCGGTTTGCCGGTATGGGCCTAAAGCGGTTTGCGTCGCGTCTCACCATAAAAAGCTGTATCCATTCCGGAAAAACGCAGCGTCCAGCCCCTGGAAATTAAGCTTCTAGGCGCCCGTTCGCTGGCAATTCGACTGCAATGCCTGCAGCTTGTTTTGCAACTCCGGATTGCGTCCGCCACCTGCCTGGAAGGCCTGCTGGTAGTAATTCATCGCCTGCCCGCAAATATCACCGCGCACTTCGGCGATCTGGCCAAGCTTAACGAAGGCAATTTCGGTGGGCGCGAGCTTCAGGCTCGCTTTCAGGTCGCGTTCGGCTTCGCTGTAGGAGTTGAGCTGGTGCTTGAGCAAGCCGCGACGCAGGATCGGGCTGAAATAATTCGGGTCCAGCGAAATCGATCGGTTATAAGCGGTCAGGGCGTCCTGCACACGGTTCATGCGGCTCAGCGCAATTCCCCGTAGTTCGTAAAAGCGACTCTCCCTGGGTTCGATTGCGATGGCCCGGTCGGCCAGCGCCATTGCGCCCTGGTAGTCCTTGTTGGCCAGCGCTTTTTCCGCTTCGCTGGCAGCATCGTAGGCGGGTTCCCGGCGCTTCAGCGCAGCGGTTGCGCTGGCAAAACCCCCCTCACCCAGCACACCGCCGGGCGGCAGTTCGGCTGCGGTTGCGCGGTTGGCTTCGACTCGCGCGGGCGACGGCGGGTGCGAGGCAAACAGTGCGCTGAAAAAATCCTGCCGACCGCCTTGCGAAAGGCGCACGAATGTTTGCTGCAGGCTCACCGCAGCCATGGGGTCGTAGCCCGCCTTGCGCATGTATTCCATGCCATAGCGATCCGCCTCGAGTTCGCGCGAACGGCTGTAGCGCGTCTGGCCATATAATGCCGACAATGCAACGCCCTGTTGCATGGCCGCGCTGTTATGATCGGAGTTGGCGAGCAGCACGGTAGCGAGCATTTGTCCGCCAGCTATCAGGGTGCCGACCTCCTGGCTTTGCGCGCTGTGGCGCGCGTCTGCGTGCACCACTTCGTGCGCCAACACTGCGGCGAGTTCCGCTTCATTATTCAATTCGTTGAGCAGCCCGCGATTAATCGCAATCTTGCCGCCGGGCAGCGCCCAGGCGTTGGGCGTGGAGTCATTCAGCACCACGAAGTCGTAGGGCAAATGTTCGCGCGCTGCGTGTGCGGCGACCTTTTTACCGACACTGCGTACATAACGGGTAAGCTCAGGATCCAATGAGTAATAGCCACCGCCGGCCTGTTGCTGCGGGGCATAGTATTGCTTGCCGACCTGCATTTCCCAGGCTTCGCTCATCCATGCCAGTTCTTTTTTGCCGGTAACCGGATTCACGCTGCAGGCGATCAGCGTCAGTAACAGTGCGCCGGCGGCGGCAGCTTTGCAGCTTCGCGATATGGACCATCGCGAAGCGAGTAATCGGGTGTGTCGTTGCATAATCGTTTTCCGTCACCGATACGTAAACTTGCTATGATTGAGCGATTCGGTGCCAGCTGGTTTTGATTGCCGGGGCCGAATGCAGTTCCCGCCAGTTTACGTTGCGGGGGGCTGGTAACCAAGATTGGCGGCGGGGATTTGGCAGGATTTTACGTGTGGTTGGTGTGGTTGGTGTGGTTGGTGTGGTGGTGTGGGTGTGGTTAGTGTGATGGTGTTGTATAGCCCGGCTGGCCGGAGGTACTTGCCCACTGCATGACACGCTGTAAATACTTCCCTGTACGCTCGCGGGCCGCGTCCATGCGGCCCGACGGTCATGCAGTGGGCAAGTACCTCCGGCCAGCCTGCCGATGCGCCAGCGATCTGGCCTGGAAAGCTAAAGTGGAATAAAGGGTGATTGACGGTCATGCAGGGCGCAAGCACCCCCAGCCAGCCTGCCCATGTGCCAGCGATCTGGCCTGGAAAGAGGGAGCGGGATGGAGTGACGGAGAGTTATACAAGCGCTGGCGCTTTTATCCAAGCTGCTGATAAGAAGACGATTTGGCTGGAAGGTTGTGCATTTCCTGTTGCTGACGAGATCGATTGGCCACAATAGCTGAACGCAAAGGCGCCGTTTTGCCCCGCGAACCAAAAACTACCACTGATACGCTGGAGACCATTTTGCTGAGTGTTATTTCGCCTGCCAAAACGCTGGATTACGAATCCAGGCCCGCCACCAACCTTGCGACGCGCCCGGGTATGCTCAGGGAGGCGGCGCAGCTTGTTGCAAAACTGCGCGAGTACAGCCCTGATGACCTGGTTGAGTTGATGGGCATCAGCCATAAACTCGGGGAACTGAACCAGCAGCGTTTTTTGAACTGGGCGAAACCGTTCAATAAAAGCAATGCGCGGCAGGCGATACTTGCCTTTCGCGGCGATGTCTACACGGGCCTGGATGCCGATACGTTCAGCGAAGCGGATTTTGAATTTGCGCAGCAACACCTGCGTATTCTCAGCGGTCTGTACGGCGTATTGCGCCCGCTGGACCTGATGCAGCCGTATCGGCTGGAGATGGGTACGCGACTCGAGAATGAGCGCGGTCGTAATCTATATGAATTCTGGGGTGACCGGATAACCGGGAACCTGAACAAGCAGTTAAAATCGCTGCAAAGTGATTGCGTTGTGAACCTCGCCTCGAACGAGTATTTTAAAAGCGTCGATACCGACAAACTGGATGCGCAGGTTATTACCCCGGTGTTCAGGGACTACAAGAATGGCCAGTACAAGATCATCAGCTTTTTCGCCAAGAAGGCGCGCGGCATGATGAGCGCATACATTATCAAAAAGCGCGTCCGTACCATTGCTGCGTTGAAAAAGTTCAATGCCGAGGGCTATCGTTACGACGCAGCCAGTTCTACGCGGTGGCAACCGGTTTTTTTGCGCAAGCAGATTTAGCGGCGAAGAGGCCAATGGGGGCACAAAAAGATCATGTCGCGACCTTTTGACAACCTGCCCTTCGCACCAGCCTGCGAGCGCAACCGCGAACCGATTTTGCAGGCCCTGCTGCCACATTTACTAGAGGCTGGCAAAAAAACACGTCGCCTGCTTGAAATTGGCAGCGGCACTGGTCAGCACGCCGCCTATTTCACCGAGTTTTTTTGCAGCAGTCGTGCGAAATCCACGCTGCATGGCTTGCAGTGGCAGTGTAGTGATGTTGCGGCTAACCTCGACGCGATTGCTGCATGGCGTGTAAACGCGGGCACGCTGAATTTTTTGCCGCCCATTGAACTTGACCTGGCCAAACGCAACTTTCCGCTCGGACACTACGATTTTATCTACACTGCGAATACACTCCATATTATGAGCTGGCAATTGGTACAGGCCTTCTGCGATTGCGTTGCCAGCTGCCTGGTCGATGACGGCAAACTTTTTATTTATGGCCCTTTCAACTACGATGATGCTTATACCAGCGAGAGTAACGCGCAATTTGATGCAAGCCTGCGCGCGCGTGACCCGCGCAGCGGGATTCGCGACCTTGCAGCGGTTTGCAAGGCACTGGCAGCGGCGGGTCGTGCGAAAGGGAGCAACGTAACGCTGGCAGCCGATATTGAGATGCCCGCCAACAACCGCCTGCTGGTATTTGGCAGAGCCCGGCGCGCGTAAAAAATATGCCCGCGGGGCTGAGAAAAAACACCTTTGCGATGTCAAAGTTGTGAACAACAGGAGTGACCGGTATGGCCAGCTACGACTTTGAAAACAGGCCGACATCCAGCAGTGACAATCCGGCAAGCACGGCGGGTTTTGCGTCGTTGCGCAACCAGTTTCTTATTGCCACGCCGAGTCTGGAAGCAGGGGTGTTTAAATCCAGCGTCACCTATATTTGCGAGCATGACGAGAAGGGGGCGATGGGCATAATTATCAATCGTCCGTCGAACCTGGTAGTGCAGGATATCCTTGCAGATGTCTGCGACAACCTGCCTGGTGATGCCGAAAAAGGCATTGCGGCGCCGGTGATGGTTGGCGGGCCAGTGGGCCTGGAGCGCGGCTTTGTGCTGCACCAGATCGGCAGCCACGAGGATCCTGAGCGCTGGGCTTCCAGCTTGCGTATTACCGACGATATTGTACTGACGGGTTCGCGGGACATCCTGGTGGCATTAGGCGAAGGGCGAGGTCCTGAGCACTATCTCGTTGTGCTGGGTTATGCGGGTTGGGGTGCAGGGCAGCTCGAGCAGGAACTGGCCGAGAATACCTGGCTGACTTCTCCGGCCAGCGCTGACATACTTTTCTCCACGCCCTTTCACGAGCGTGCCGCTGCCGCAGCGAAATTGCTCGGCATCAACCTCGCCTCACTGGCAAGCAGGGGCGGCACGGCCTAAATCATTGGTGGCTTCTAACGATCTGGTACTGGGGTTCGACTTCGGTTTGCGGCAAATCGGTGTCGCGGTTGGCGAGCTGCTGCTCGGCACTGCAAGGCCGCTGTGTATTCTGAAGGCGACAGAGGGGCAGCCGGACTGGCACCAGGTAAAAAAATTGCTGGAAGAGTGGCGGCCGGGCGATGTCGTGGTGGGTTTGCCGTTGAATATGGATGGCAGCGAAGGTGAGAGCGCGGTGGCGGCAAGAAAATTTGCGGGTCGATTGCACGGGCGTTTTGGTGTGCGGGTAGAGATGCAGGATGAGCGGTTGAGTTCGCGTGCGGCAAGGGAGAATGTGCAAGCGCTTGAGGAGATTGGCGGGAAGCGGGTGGCGCATGATGAGGTTGATGCGGAGGCGGCGGTGGTGATTTTGGAGGGGTGGTTTAATTCGCGGCGAGTTTGATGACAGGGATAGTTTATTTGGTTTATGAGGTAGACCCGGCTGGCCGGAAGGGGTTGTACTTGCATGACACGCTGTGAATACATCCATGTACGCTCGCCGGCGGCGTCC
>JBATGO010000051.1:0-3606 GCA_049665845.1 Pseudomonadales bacterium
GCATTGTACCGGCTGGGGCAAGCGTCCGGCCATCGGACAATAACTTGACGTACGTCTCAAACTTTAGCTTAACCTCCGTCGCGCTCATGGACCTGCGAAGCGATACCGCCATCACTCACAATGCTGAAAAAAACGGCAATTTGGGACCGCCGGGCCAGAACGCAGCAGCACGCCGGGCCAGCTCTGCCCAGCCGCAACCGGCGGCACGATTCCAGAGACCGCTCAAAGGGCATTGACCTACAGGAACACAGCACAAGGAATAAATTGATGGGCTTTGAAGACTACCTGCGCCTGCTCGCAGACAAAGACGGTTCCGACCTTTACCTCAGCACCGGTGCGCCGCCCTCGGCAAAATTCCAGGGCCAGCTGACCGCACTCGAAGGTACGCCAATGGAGCCGGGCGCAATCAAGGCAATAGCCTATGAACTCATGGACGCCAAACAGCAGGCCGAGTTCGAGGAAGAGCTGGAAATGAACCTGGCCAGCTCGATACCGGGCGTGGGGCGTTTCCGTATCAATATTTTTATGCAGCGCAACCAGATTTCCATCGTTGCGCGCAATATCAAGGTCGATATACCGCGCTTCGAGGACCTCGAACTGCCCGAGGTGCTCAAGGATATTATTATGAAGAAACGCGGGCTGGTGCTTTTCGTGGGCGCAACAGGCTCGGGTAAATCGACATCATTGGCTGCACTAATCGATCACCGTAACAGTACCAGCGCGGGGCATATCATCACCGTCGAAGACCCGGTCGAATTCGTACACCAGCACAAAAAATCCGTCATCAACCAGCGCGAAGTCGGCGTCGACACGCGCAGCTTTCACGCCGCACTGAAAAATACCCTGCGCCAGGCGCCGGATGTCATCCTGATCGGCGAAGTGCGCGACAGGGAAACCATGGAGCACTGCCTCGCGTTTGCCGAGACCGGACACCTGGCGATTTCGACATTGCATGCGAACAACGCCAACCAGGCGCTTGATCGCATCATCAACCTGTTTACCGAGGAACGACGCGCGCAGCTCTTGATGGATCTGTCGTCAAACCTGCAGGCTTTTGTCTCGCAGCGATTGATTCCCAGCATCGATGGCAAGCGGGTCGCAGCCGTGGAGGTACTGCTGGGAACACCGACTATCAAGCAGAAAATCCTGCGCGGCGAAATGGACGAGATCAAGGAGATTATGGAGAAGTCGGAAAATCTCGGCATGCAGACTTTCGACACCGCACTGTTCAAACTCTACCGCCAGGGCAAGATCAGCATGGAAGAAGCGCTGCGCAACGCGGACTCGGCCAACAACCTGCGTCTGAAAATCAAGTTGGCCGATGAAGGCAAAATAGATGCCGATGGAAATGGCGATGCGGAAGGCGGCGGCTGGGGGCTGAGTCTTGAAGAAATCCCCGAAGACAGGGAAGACTCGATGATCGCCCAACCGGGCCAGATGCCGCCCGCGCGCAGGGCAGGATAGGCAACTGGAGCCACGGCGGTTGCATTAACACCGCCGCATACGCTTTGCTCCGCGCCGCTGTATGCGGCCCGTGTCCAGCGATTTTTGCAGATTTTCCAGTTGACCGCCTGGCAGCGCGAGCTGCTCGATCATCTCGTCGCGCTCATCACACGCCTGTGCAAAATTTTCCTTGTCGTGCTCGCGGGTCATCACATCAAGTGATTGTCCCTACCATCATATTGAGCAATACAAACGCGACAATCAGGTCGCGTTTCCTTTACATACCTTGATCCGGCATGACTAGAAATCGTAACCCACGCCCGCGTAGACGTACGCACCGTTGAAGCCGAAGGGTGCCGAGCGGCGCGAAAACTGAAATACGCCTTCAGAGTCGACAATAATATTGCCACCCGGGCTGGCTTCGATAACGCCCGCGCGACTCTGGCCGATTTTGTTTTTGTCCGGCGTCTCGTCGAATATATTGTTACCGCCGACGTTGAAACTCAAGCCGTTTTCCATCGCGTAGGCAAAACGCAGGTCAGTTAACACTTTTGCGCCAAAGGTCTGCCGGTTTTGTCCGGTACAGGCACCTTCACACACGGTGTATTCGCCATAACGATTAAAGGACAGCACTGTAGAAAACCCACCGAGGCTGTAATCAAATGTCAGGTTGATGCGATCCTCGGGCTGCCATTCCTCGATGATGGAAATATCCTGTGGTGTAAATACTTGTTGCGGCGTTAATGTTGCCAAACCACCACTGGTAAAAATACGTTCGACCTCCGTTTCCGTTTTATTCGCAGCCAGCGCAACACCAAGCTCACCATCCCCCAGTAAAAAGGTATAGCTGGTTACAATGTCGATACCCTTGGTTTCGGTATCTGCACCGTTAAGGAAGAACTGTGCACTGCTGGCACCGGCTGCGACTAGCGCCGCGGTCAGGTTCGGATCGCCAAGCGAGGAGGTCAGGCCCCCGCTTAGCACGATGCTATCCTCGATATCAATTTTGTACAGGTCGACCGTGATATTCCAGCCTTCAAGCGGGGTTAACACCAGGCCGCCGCTGTAGTTGTTCGATTTCTCCTCGTTCAACTCGGGAATGCCGATCGCCCGCGCCACCGCGCTGTCGTTGCGAAACGTGCCCCGCTGCTGCGCAACGGTAGACGTGCCAACCGTGACAAACTGCGTGCTGATATTGTTAAAAAACTGCTGCTGCATCGATGGTGCGCGAAAACCCGTGCTGATTGCGCCGCGCAACTTGACCCAGTCCGCCAGCTCGTAACTGCTGGCGAGTTTAAAGTTGGTGCTGGAGCCAAAGTCATCGTAGTCATCAAACCGCAGGGCAGCGCTGAGCAGCCACGCCTCGTTGACATCGTATTCACCATCGATATAGGCCGACAAGACATTGCGCTCTTCGTCGACCTTGTTCGCCGGGCTGAAACCCGGGAACACCTGTATACCCGCGTCTGCATCCGCAGCGTACAGTGAGTTGCCTGCATCGTCGGTGTCGAAATCCCGATAGGAGTACTCCTCACCTGGCTCTATTTCATATTCATCGCGGCGCAGTTCCAGGCCATAGGCAAGGTTAATCTTGTTCAGCGGCTGCGTGAAATTGAGGTTGATCGTGTGCAGGCCGAGGCTAAGCTCTCCCGCATCGGCACTGCGTGCCGTGGTCGCACGAATGTCCGCATCGCTGAGCCCTGCATCAAAGCGCTGGAAGTTGACAAACGAGGCGTTCACAGAATTGCTGATATTGAAATTAAAATCATTCCTGCCGTAGGTGTAGGAAACATCCATGCCAATGTCGCCATCCAGAATCATTTTGTAGCCAACTCCAAAAGAAAGATCGTCGATCTCGGTGTTGATCAGCGGCAGGAAACCATCCGGTACGAACGCATTGCCGTCAGCCAGCGTCGGGTTATTCGCGGTCTGGTTGGCGCGGCGGTAGAAGCCTGCGGAGGTGTTTTCACGCATTGAGTAAGTGAGAAAACCATAGGCCTCGCCCTGCCCGGCTTCCACGCCGGCGTTCAGGCTGAGCGCAATCTGTTCGGAATAGGAATCGCCTATGCGGAAATTCAGGCGGTCGAAGGTTACTTCGCGAGGATCCTGCGCTTCTACAATCCCGTTGGAATCCGTATCGATGCAATCGGCGAGGTATTGGCA
>JBATGO010000052.1:0-8052 GCA_049665845.1 Pseudomonadales bacterium
CCATGTACGCTCGCCGGCGGCGTCCTGCCGCCGGACGGTCATGCAAGCACAACCCCTTCCAGCCAGCTGATGTGCCAACGAATTGGTTTTATAAAATATAAAAACTGGAAACCGCGATAGTTATGCAAAAACTGAAGAATGAAAAAGCGCTGGTAAAAAAGGCTATCGCCGAAGGGATGAAGTACGGTGTGGAACGAGGTGTGGTTGAGTTTGAAGCGACAGACTCGGCGAACGACAAGATTGAGTATATTTACCGATTATTGGTGCACGACAAAATAATACAGCCGGTTCCGCAGGATCGAATATCACAATTAGCCATGCGGCATAAACTGGCTATCTGGGCATCCAAACTGAAGTGAAGAAACCGGCCAGCATCTAGCGAAAGAACTTGGCCTTTTCAACCGGATCATCTTCAATTTTCAGCCCACTGGAAGCGGCGTCAAGCGATTGGGCATGGTCATCCTTGCCGAGCTTGATCATCAGGCGCAGGTCATTCGAGGAATCGGCGTGCGCGATAGCATCTTCGTAGGTGATTTCACCGCGGTTGTAGAGCGCTAACAATGCCTGGTCGAATGTCTGCATACCCTGCTCGTTGGAGCGCTTCATCAACTCCTTGAGCTTGGTGACTTCACCCTTGCGAATCAGGTCCGATGCGAGCGGTGTATTCAATAACACTTCAACTACCGCGCGGCGGCTCTTGCCATCGGGCGTTGGCACCAGTTGCTGTGCGACCATGCCGCGCAAGTTCAATGAAAGGTCCATCCACAACTGGTCGTGGCGCTCCGGCGGGAAGAAATGCAGGATGCGGTCGAGCGCCTGGTTGGCATTGTTGGCGTGCAGCGTGCAAAGACACAGGTGGCCGGTTTCGGAAAAGGTAATCGCGTGCTCCATGGTTTCCTGGGTGCGCACCTCACCGATCATGATGACGTCTGGCGCCTGGCGCAGCATGTTTTTCAGCGCGATTTCAAAACTTTCTGTGTCGATGCCTACTTCGCGCTGCGTAATCAGGCAGCCCGCGTGCGGGTGAATAAATTCGATTGGGTCTTCAACGCTGATGATGTGGCCGTGACTGTTGTGGTTGCGGTGGCCGATCATCGCAGCCAGTGAAGTCGATTTACCAGTGCCGGTTGCACCGACAAACATAACCAGCCCGCGCTTGGTCATGGCGAGGTCTTTGATGACATCGGGCAGACCGAGTTCGTCGATTTTCGGGATCTTGGTTTCGATACGCCGAATAACGATGCCAACCAGGTTGCGCTGGTAAAACGCGCTGGCACGAAAACGACCAACGCCGCGCGCGCTGATGGCGAAGTTCAGTTCCTTCTTGCTCACAAATTCATTGCGCTGGTCTTCGTTCATTACCGAGAGCACCAGTTCGCGGGTCATCTCCGGAGAAAGCGTCGTGTTATTCAGTGGAATCATCTTGCCGTTCAGCTTCATGCTGGGTGGCAGGCCGGCGCTGATAAACAAATCCGACGCGCCCTTTTCGACCATTGAGATGAGGAGTGACTGAATGTCCATGAGATGCTCGCTGTACGGTTACGTTATTGCCCGATGTGCAGGGTTCGCCTAGAAATTTTCCGGCATTTTGGCTTTTTCCCGTGCGGCATCGCGCGAGACAGAACGTGACTGCACAAGATGGGCAAGGCACTGGTCCATGGTCTGCATGCCGACATTGCTGCCGGTCTGGATCGCCGAGTACATCTGCGCGACCTTGTCTTCGCGGATCAGGTTGCGGATCGCCGGTGTGCCGATCATGATTTCGTGCGCGGCAATACGGCCGCCGTTGGCGCGCTTGAGCAGGGTTTGCGATACAACCGCCTGCAGGCTTTCTGACAGCATCGATCGCACCATGGATTTTTCTGCGGCAGGGAATACGTCGACCACACGGTCGATGGTCTTGGCTGCCGAGGTGGTATGCAACGTGCCGAATACAAGGTGACCGGTTTCCGCGGCGGTGAGTGCAAGGCGAATGGTTTCGAGGTCGCGCATCTCGCCAACGAGTATGATGTCGGGGTCTTCGCGCAGTGCCGAGCGCAGTGCTTCGCTGAAACCATGTGTATCGCGGTGCACTTCACGCTGGTTGACCAGGCATTTCTTGCTTTCGTGCACAAATTCGATCGGGTCCTCGATGGTGAGGATGTGGTCGTAGCGGTTTTCGTTAATAAAATCGACCATCGCGGCGAGTGTGGTCGACTTGCCCGAACCGGTAGGACCGGTGACGAGGCAAAGGCCGCGTGGTACGGCGGCGATGTCGCGGAAGACCTGCCCCATGCCGAGGTCTTCCATGCTCAGTACTTTCGACGGAATGGTCCGGAACACAGCGCCGGCACCGCGGTTCTGGTTAAATGCGTTGACACGAAAGCGCGCCACACCGGGCACCTCGAAAGAGAAGTCGGTCTCAAGGTGCTCTTCAAAATCACGACGCTGTGAGTCGTTCATGATTTCATAAATAAGGCCGTGCACATCTTTGTGCTCCAGCGGCGGCAGGTTGATACGCCGCACGTCTCCGTCTACGCGGATCATCGGCGGCAGGCCAGCCGAAAGGTGCAAGTCAGAAGCATTTTGTTTGGCGCTAAAGGCAAGCAGTTCTGTAATATCCATTCTCGTTCTCGAACAGTTGGTTGGCGTTTAAGCAGTCGCCGCAGCGACCAACGCACAATGATAAACCCGCTGCGTGTAAGCGGCAGTAAAATTGGAGCAACCTGCAGCGCAGGACACTCGCAGCGACGCACTAGTAAGGATAGTCAGCATGCAAGGTATCGCCGCAAATATTGAGGCGCTAAAAGCCCAAATTCGGCACGCGAGCACAAAACGGGCGCAGGATTCCGGCCAGCCTTTGATTGTTGCGGTGAGCAAAAAACAACCGGTAGAGGCGATCCGCGCCGCTTACGAGGCGGGGCTTGCGGAATTTGGTGAAAACTATGTCCAGGAAGCCGCTGAAAAACAGCAGCAACTTGCCGGGCTGCCGCTGACCTGGCATTTCATAGGGCCCATCCAGTCGAACAAAACGCGTGCGATTGCCGGCCAATTCGACTGGGTACACAGTGTCGCTCGATTAAAAATCGCCCAAAGGCTGGGCGAGCAGCGACCGCAAACTCGCGGGCCGTTACAGCTTTGCCTGCAGGTGAATATAGACAATGATGAAGCTAAAGCCGGAGTAAGTGCCAACCAACTGATGGGTCTGGCGGAGCAGGTAGCCGGTCTGCCGGGGCTCACGCTGCGCGGCCTGATGGTGTTACCCAGGCAGAGCGAGGACCGCGCCCAAACCCGCGCGAGCTTTCGCCGCGGCCGCACATTGTTCGACGAAACCAGGGCAGAGCTTGCCAAGCGCAGCACCGGGCTTGGCAACAGCTTCGATACATTGTCGATGGGCATGTCGGGCGACTTTGAGCTTGCGGTTGAAGAGGGTGCGAACCTGCTGCGGCTGGGGGCTGCTATTTTCGGCCCGCGCAGTGGATAATGCGCGACTTCTTTGAGCGGCCGTGCAAACGGCAGCAACCCGCGCAGGGATTCGATAGCTTCGCGACCTGGGTGCAAGGGTGACCGGCCGCCTGCACCGGTGCGCCGCGGCTGGCCAGACGCACGCCCAGCGGTAAGCGCAGGCAAGCCCGGATTCTGGATGAGCAAAAAATCAACAGGTTGGTAGTGATGGCCAGTACAGCTAACGCGCAGGTTGAAGCAGCGGAGATACCGGCAAGTACGCGGCTGGGTTTTATTGGTGCCGGCAATATGGCACGCAGCCTGATCGGCGGCCTGCGCGCGCGCGGCATGGACGCTGGCAATATCGCCGCCAGCGACCCCTCCGGCGACTGTCTTGCGGCGGTAAAAAAACTGGGTGTGCAGGCACTTACTTCCAATATAGAAGTTGTCGCACAGAGTGATGTGGTTGTGCTGGCTGTAAAGCCCCAGGTAATGGGCGAGGTCGTGAAAGGCATCGCAGGGGCGTTAGCGCAGCGCAGGCCGCTGCTGGTTTCGATTGCCGCGGGAATTGACTGCGATGCCCTGCAGCGCTGGTCGGGCGTGGATGACTTACCCATCGTGCGCTGCATGCCAAATACGCCAGCGTTACTGCAATGCGGCGCGACCGGGCTATTTGCCAATCGCAATGTCGATGAAAAGCAGCGCGAGCTCGCCATGGCATTGCTCGAAGCAGTGGGGCTTGCATTGTGGGTGGCAGAAGAGACGCAGCTCGATGCAGTGACCGCGCTGTCGGGCAGTGGCCCGGCTTACTTCTTTTTATTGATGGAACAGATGCAGCGGGTGGGCGAAAAGCTTGGCCTGCCCGCCGATGTGGCGAGTGCGCTGACCGTGCAGACTGCACTGGGCGCTGCGCGCATGGCGAGCGAGTCGGGCAGTGATGTGGCCACGCTGCGCGCCAATGTGACCTCGCCGAATGGCACTACGCACGCGGCGATAGAAAATTTCCTGCAAAATGATTTTGCGCGCATCGTTGAAGAAGCGCTGCGTGCAGCGCAGCAACGCTCGGTGGCAATGGCGCGTGAGCTGGGCTAATACACCAATACAAAGCAACTTTCGAAGATCAAAAATTTGGCACTGTATATCAAGCCAACCGCAAACAGGTACGCGCTGACACATGCTCCAACAAATTCTCCAGCTTCTGATTACAACCTTCTTCGACATTTATACGCTGATTGTAATACTGCGATTTTTGTTGCAGTGGGCAAAAGCCGATTTCTATAACCCGATTTCACAATTGATTGTGAAGGCGACTGACCCACTGGTGAAACCATTACGGCGGGTGGTGCCTGGGTTATGGGGAGTTGATGTAGCTTCGCTGTTGCTTGCTTTGCTGGTGCAAATATTGGGCGCCCTTCTGCTTACCGCCCTTGCAGGACAGTTGCTGGTAAATCCTTTCGCGCACCTGCTGCTTGCATTATTCAACGTATTTGAAATCGTACTGCAGTTTTATTTCTTCGCGATCATTATTCTGGTAGTGATCAGCTGGGTTGCGCCCGGTACACCCAACCCCGCAGCACACCTGTTGCACCAGGTTACAGAACCGATTATCCGCCCGGTACGCAACCTGCTACCCGATATGGGCGGCATTGATTTTTCGCCGATGATCGTTATGTTTGTGATTTATATCCTGCGCAGCATCGTCCTGCCGGGTGTGCTCGCCACGCTGGGCGGCATGCTTTAGTCGTTTAGTTGCTGTTGGCGAATTTAGCAAAGGCGACGATCACTTCCGGCGGTGCCTGCACCAGTTCTACCAGTACGCCCTCCGCACCGATTGGCGATGCCTCGTTACCTTTCGGGTGAATAAAGGTAACATCGAAACCGGCTGCACCCTTGCGAATGCCACCCGGTGTAAAGCGCACGCCCTGTTCGCCCAGCCATTGCACCGCGGTTGGCAGGTCGTCGATCCATAAACCGATATGATTCAGCGCGGGCTGGTCGACGCGCGGCTTTTTCTCCGTGTCGATTGGCTGCATCAGGTCGATTTCGACCTTGAACAGACCGGGGCCCGTCTCGCAAATATCTTCGTCCACGTTTTCGCGCTCGCTCTGGTAGCTGTGGGCAAAATTTAGGCCCAGCAGGTCGACCCAGAAGGCGCGTAATTTTTGCTTGCTGGCGGCGCCGATGGCAATTTGCTGGACGCCGAGGACTTTAAATGGGCGGGTAGAGGACAAGGTTTTGCTCCTGGTGGTGGTGTAGGCGCGCCCTGGCCGTTGAAAAACAATATTTCATTTTTCACATGCCATTAACCGCAGAGCGCGACCGCGCGTAGCTTGCCATGCCGCCAAATCCGGTGCAAGCAAGCGCTCCAGGCAGAAATAAAGAGACAAAAACGTTAGAATGCCCTGCCAGCCAAAACCCTTGGGTTCACGCCCGTTTATCTACGCAATGAACAGACAACATCTCCAGACTAACAAACAAATTCCAGCAAGTGAGCGACTGATGTTTGCGCTGGACGTGCCGGGCATTGCGCCTGCCAAACAACTGGTAGAAGAACTGGGCGATTCGGTGACGTTTTACAAGCTGGGGCTTGAGCTACTAATGGCCGGCAATTATTTCGAGTTGCTTGACTGGCTGATCGCACGCGACAAAAAAGTATTCGTAGATCTGAAATTTTTTGATGTACCACAGACAGTAGCGTCTGCAGTAACCCAGCTGAAGCGTTACGGCGCAACATTTTGCACCGTGCACGGTAACGATAGTATTTTGAAGGCCGCGGTGGAAGCAACCGAAGGCAGCAACCTCGGCATACTCGCCGTAACTGCACTCACCAGTCTTGACCAGGGAGACATAGAGGACCTGGGCTTCAAGGCCGACGTGCACCAGATTGTGCTTGGACGAGCGCGACGTGCACTGGAAATTGGTTGTGCGGGAGTGATCTCATCAGGGCTTGAAGCACCTGCACTGCGCGAACATGTAAATAACAAGCTGTTGGTCATTACCCCCGGCATTCGACCGGTTGCGAATGTCGACGACCAGAAGCGCACGGTAAATGTTGAGCAGGCTTTTGCCAACGGCGCCGACTACATTGTTGTGGGCAGGCCGATTAAAAATCACAAGGGATACGACTCACCGCGCGCTGCAGCAGAAGATATCCAGCAACGCATCGCCGGCGTTTTTGCCTAAAGATGAATTTCAGGTTTATTCATCAGCCGGACTTTTCACGCCGCGCCCGCCGCGGTTGAGCACATGAGTGTAAATTTCAGTGGTTGCAACATCCGAATGGCCAAGCAACTCCTGAATCGTGCGAATGTCGTAGCCGTTGCCTAGCAATTGGGTGGCAAAACTGTGCCGGAATGTGTGGCAGTTTGCCTGCTTGCGTACACCGGCCTCAAACACAGCCAGTTTGACCGCTTTCTGGATATAGCGCGCGTGCCGATGATGCCGCTTGCGTTTTTTATCACGCGGATCTTCGGCGCGATTCGACGCTGGGAAAAGAAACTGCCATTCCAGGCTTTTAGCTGCCGATGGATATTTGCGCGCCAGCGCAAACGGCATATAGACCTCGCCAAAGCCCTCGTTGGAGTCCATGTGATGCACAAAGGCGACATGACTAATCTGCTCATGCAATTGTTCAACGACAACGTCGGGCATAATGGTGATGCGATCCTTGCCCCCCTTGCCGTCACGCACGGTTATTTCCCGGCGGTCAAAATCAAGATCCTTGACGCGCAGCCTTAGACATTCGGAAACACGCAGGCCCGACCCGTACATGAGCTTGGCCATCAGCTGTTTGTCGCCGCTTAGCAAAGCGATGATTTCCTTTGCTTCCCGGGCTGAAAATACCTCCGGAACGCGGCGTTGTATTTTCGGATAGCTGAAATTCAGATCGACAAGATCGCGGCCAAAAAACTGCTTATACAAAAATACCAGCGCATTCAATGCCGTGGCCTGAGTTTTGGGCGAAACCTGTGCACCAACGGCCAAATGGGAGAGAAAGCTTTCCAGCTCCTGCTCACCCATCTCCGAGGGATGGCGTTTATGATGAAAAATAATGAAGCGCTTTATCCAGTGGATATAGGTTCGCTCGGTTGACCAGCTCTTGTTTTGCGAGCGAATTAGGCCACGGACCTGGTCGAGCAGTTTGTCGGATTTCGAGGGGAGCGGTGGCCGGACATCGTCCATGGGCCGGTAACGTCTTGTTGTGCACATAATTTTTCTTCCTTGAAAAAAGTGCAGAAACTTTAAGCAAGCCGGGGACGAAAAACAAGCAAAAATCCATTTTTCAACGGTCTTCACATAACATGCTGAATTCAAACCAATTTAAAATAAGTAAGAGCTGGAACTATACGTTCATTATCTGGCTATACGTTTCACCTTGAGGCGAAAAGCAATTGTGCGATGTTGAATTTCAAGGTATTTTCGCACTATGAAATTTTTAAACCTTGCGAACTATATGGCCGAAGTGCACGCACGCACTTCGCTCAGGCTTCGCTGAATTAGCTGTTAAGCGGCACTAAAAATATTTGCGGAAAGGATTTCTTCTAGTGAATAGCGGTTTTGCATCAAAGTTTCTGGACTGCCATTGCAGCATTGTCGCTCAGCAAGCTTTTACTACTTGCGGCCACGCCA
>JBATGO010000053.1:0-4762 GCA_049665845.1 Pseudomonadales bacterium
CTACCAGAACTTTTCAATAGCCGCTTGAAGAACCTCTTTGCCGCGGCGCCGTCCCTTCGTACCTGTGCCAACCCATCAACGACCTTCCCATCCTGGTCAATCGCTCGCCATAGTTAGTGCTGGATTCCCTCGATCTTAGTGTTTACTTGGCAGTACCGGCTCAACCTTTGCAGGCGAACCTCTGCAAAGTATTTGGAGCAATCGCCTGCGGTTATCTTTCAGGTGTAAAGCTTAATCGCGCTGCCTATAATACCTACAAATCTTATTACCCTTACATTTCCTGAATAACAATGAGCAGTAAAACGCTATGACACCCACCAATACGCCAACCTCATACCTCGAAATCCTTCAGCGTCTTGAATCTAGTAAAATTTTCCAGGGCTCTGTAATTTTTATCATCATTCTCTCGGCATTGGTGATAGGTGCAAAAACCTACGAGTTACCCACCCTGGTCGAACGGAGTCTTATAGCGCTGGATAAAGCCGTTACTCTGTTTTTTCTCGCGGAAATCCTGCTGAGATTCTCGGCTTGTACGGATAAAAGGCGGTTCTTCCGGGACGGCTGGAATATATTCGACACCATTGTGGTGATGGGAAGCCTAATTCCCATAGAAGACTCCGAGGCAGTTCTGCTCGGGCGATTGCTTAGGGTATTCAGGGTATTGCGATTGGTGTCGGTAGTTCCTGAGTTACGTTTCCTGATCGATTCCCTGCTGAAGGCACTGCCGAGGATGGGCTATATTGCCCTTCTCATGTTCATCATTTTTTATATCTACGGGGCCATGGGCTCGATGTTCTTTGCAGCCATCGACCAAACGCTATGGAGTGACGTGGCGGTCTCCATGCTGACTCTTTTTCGGGTGGTAACCTTTGAGGACTGGACCGATATCATGTATGCCACTATGGAAGTTTACCCCATAAGCTGGCTTTACTACCTAACGTTTATCTTCCTTACCGCCTTTGTATTTCTCAACATGATGATTGGTTCTATTCTAGAGGTAATGGGAGAGGAAAAAAACGCCCTTCAAACTCAACAGGCACATGATGAACGTGAGCACATGTCGGAGCAATTGGATTCGCTGCAGAAGCAGCTTGATGAATTAACAACAGCCCTTAAAGATCAAGTAATCCGCAAATAAAACGAAGTTTATAGGCAGAAAAAGTGCCTATTTCTTACTTTTTGCTCATAAAGCCGGTGCAGTTTTGACTCACTAATGGCTCAAATGGTGGCGTCTCGAGCCAATCAAAAACCTGGTCCAGAGGTACGTCCGGCCCCAGCTCGGCGTTCGATTTTCACAAACCATTACGCTTCTTCAACTTACTGACAACGACGCACGAATTCGGTCACCTGGTGCTCATTGATATTCATACGCTGAATCTACCAATTTGTTGAAGTTTACTTGGCAGTACCCTCAATATGGTTGTGGCTTACTGTCAACTCAAATAACATGCAATCGCTAGGCGCACAACAGCTTAGCCGGTTTACAGCGCTCTCCAGCAATTCCAGTGAAAGGAGAAATACGATGACAAATGACCCGCTCGGTATTGTCGCAACCTTAACAACAGGCTCGACAACTTCGCAGTACCTGAGCCTCAAAAAACTGGCCGCAAAAACCGGCGCAGACGTGGCGCGACTGCCCCACACCGTCAAGATTCTTCTGGAGAATCTTGCCAGGCGCATCGATGGCAGGGATGTAACTGAAGCCGACGTCGAAGCACTCGCGCGCTGGCCGCATGGCGGCGATGCGCCAATTGCGTTTATGCCTGCTCGCGTGTTGATGCAAGATTTTACCGGTGTTCCTGCAGTAGTTGATTTAGCAGCAATGCGCAGTGCGGTAGCCCGCGCCGGCGGCGATCCACAAAGTGTCAATCCCTTCGTCCCGGTTGACCTTGTTATAGACCACTCCGTGCAGGTCGATCGCTTTGGCACTCACGATGCTTACACCGCCAACCTGGAGTGGGAGTATCGTCGCAACCGCGAGCGCTACGCCCTACTCAACTGGGCTCAACAAGCGTTTGAAGGCTTTCGTGTTGTACCGCCGGGCATGGGCATCTGTCACCAGGTAAACCTTGAACATTTAGGGCAGGTCGTGACCGAACGCGACGGCTGGGTATTTCCCGATACTCTTGTGGGTACCGACTCACACACACCGATGATTAATGGGCTCGGCGTATTGGGCTGGGGCGTAGGCGGCATCGAAGCCGAAGCGGCTATGCTTGGCCAAGCAATGTTCCTACCGAAACCTGTCGTACTCGGCGTCAGGACAAAGGGCACACTACCGCCTGGCACGACCGCTACCGACCTGGTGCTAACACTCGCGCAAATGCTGAGGAAATATGGCGTGGTGGGCAAGTTTGTCGAGTTCTTTGGCCCGGGTTTGAGCACACTTAGCCTTGCCGATCGCGCCACCTTGTCGAATATGTCGCCGGAATTTGGCGCAACGGCGACGCTGTTTCCTGTGGATTCGAACACGCTGGCATATCTACGTCTTACTGGTCGCGGCGATAATGTCGACCTGGTTGAGCGCTACACACGCGAACAGGGCTTGTTTCGCAGCGACGAAGATATTGAACCGAACTTCAGCGAAGTGCTCGACCTTGATTTGGGCAAGGTTGAACCTAGCCTTGCCGGGCCTACGCGGCCACAAGATCGCGTTGCACTTTCGGGCGTCAAACAATCCTTCCATGCCGCCATTAAAGGCACCGCTGGTGATGCAAATAAAAATGAAATCGCACGGCTCACCGCCGAGGGTTCCGTTGAAGCTGGCGAGTTTCTTCAAGCCTCACCAGAACATCTGGAGCAACCCAGCGCCGCTGCTTCGGTAACGAATGGTTCGGTTGTAATCGCGGCTATTACAAGCTGCACCAACACATCGAATCCCTCGGTCATGATCGCTGCTGGTTTGCTGGCGCGCAAAGCGGTTGAGGCCGGCTTGCAATGCAAACCCTGGGTAAAAACTTCACTGGCGCCCGGCTCGCGCGTAGTGACGCAATACCTCGACAAGGCGGGCCTCACGCCCTATCTCGAAAAATTGGGCTTTAACCTGGTAGGTTACGGGTGCACCACGTGTATAGGCAACTCCGGCCCATTGCCCGAAGAGATCGCCGAGGCGGTACGAAGTAGAAAACTGGCAGTAGCCGCCGTACTGTCGGGTAACCGGAATTACGAAGGCCGCATTCATAACCAGGTAAAAGCCAGTTACCTGGCATCGCCGCCTCTTTGTGTTGCCTACGCATTGGTCGGCACGGTTTTGTGCGACTTAAGTGTTGATTCGTTGGGCACAGATCAACAGGGAAATCCCGTTTATTTGAAGGATATCTGGCCCAGCGCCGCGGAGATTGAAGCACTGGTAGCGACCGCCGTGAGCGCCGAGCAATTTGATCTGGAATACGGGCGTATTTTCGAAGGCGATGAAAAATGGAAAAGCATGCCCGCGCCTACGGGAACGTTGTTCGACTGGACCGACGATTCGACCTATGTGCGCGAACCTCCGTTTTTTGTCGATTTTCCCGCCACGCCGGCGCCACTGGCCGATATCCAGGGCGCACATGCACTCGCAATGTTGGGAGACAGTATTACCACCGACCACATTTCACCAGCTGGCAGTATCGCGGTTGATTCCGCCGCGGGAAAATATCTGTCTGCACTCAATATACCAGTTGACGAGTTCAACAGTTTCGGCTCCAGGCGTGGCAATCACGAAGTGATGATGCGTGGCACATTTGGCAACCTTCGCTTGCGCAACGCGATGGTTCCCGGCGTCGAGGGCCCAAAGACAATACATATACCCAGCGGCGATCAAATAAGTATCTATGACGCCGCGATGCGATATTTACAGGAAGGTACACCGCTGGTTGTAATCGCAGGCAGGGAATATGGCTCGGGCAGTTCGCGCGATTGGGCGGCGAAAGGCTCTGCGCTATTGGGCATAAAGGCGATTATTGCCCAGAGCTATGAACGGATTCACCGCAGCAACCTTGTTTGTATGGGGGTATTACCACTGCAGTTTAAGGATGGTGAGTCAGCGCAGTCATTGGGCCTGAACGGTGACGAAACATTTTCTATCACCGGTATCGCTAGCGGTATTAAACCGCGCCAAGTTGCCAGTGTGTTGGCAACACGACAAGATGGCTCTCAACTTTCTTTTGACACATTGGTAAGAATCGACGCGCTGGCGGAGGTCGATTACTTTGTTAATAACGGTATTCTACAAATGGTATTACGGCAATTGCTGCCCAGCTGACCACAGCGAACCGCTACGCTACTAATTCCGAACCGATGCTGCCAAGTTGACTCACGAGGCTGCTTAAAATCAACCTCTAGTTCGCAAGCAAATACGTAAGCTTCCCCGTCAAGCACACGATTTAAAACTGGAGTTTCAGGCTGCTTGAAGCCGTTTCTCCGCCGGGGTCATATCCCCCAGCGAGTCATGCGGCCGTTCTTCGTTGTATTCGATCATCCAGAACCACGTCGCTTCACGCACGTGCTCCAGGCTGGTAAACAGATACTGGTCCAGTATTTCCTCGCGATAAGTGCGATTGAAGCGCTCGATGTAGGCATTCTGGTTGGGCTTGCCCGGCTGGATATACTGGATTGCCATACCGTTGTTTTTGGCCCATTCAGTAAACACTTCGCCCAGGAACTCCGGCCCATTGTCGGTACGCAACACTTGCGGCAGCCCATGCTGCTCTTTAAGCCGTTCGAACACGCGCACCAACCTGGCTGAAGTAATCGAGGTGTCGATCTCAATGGCCAGCACCTC
>JBATGO010000054.1:0-15256 GCA_049665845.1 Pseudomonadales bacterium
TGGATCTCTCGATATTTCTCGTTAATTGCACAGGCGGGATAACTGCCGCTGATGTCGCCGGTGATGTTGGCCAGTACCCGCAGGTCAAAGCTCTGGTCGAGTAAGGAAACGGTGCCGTCGCCAATGAGTTTCAGGTTTTCGAGCCCCGCGTTAAAGGCTGTAATGCGGCCAACGCCGTTTTGCCATTCGATATCAGCGCGCACTGAATCGAAGGCTGTGCCGGTATCGAGTGCCGGTCCCAGTGCCTGGGTGCGTGCAAGCGCGATGGCCTGGCAGACGCGGTACTGGATGTTGTCGTCGCCATAGCGGCCTTCATCAAACTCAAAGCCGGTACGACCATTGAGGCTCGCCAGCCATGCGTTTACGCTGTTGCCTCGCATGGCGAGATTAGATTTTATGGACGTTGTACCCGAAAGATTGACGTCAATTTCGCGATTTTCGAACACCTCGCGAATTTCAACCTGCGAGAGTTGCTGTTCAACATTGAGCGTAGCAGTCGGGCGGCTGGCATCGAGTTTTGCTGCCAGTTGCACCGATCCACCGAACACCTGTGCCTGCATATTTTTCAGGTTAAGCACACCATTGGCTATGGCGGTATCGACGCTGACTGTGTCGAGCGTCGCGCCGGCGGCCACGAGCTTGCCAATATTGAGCCTGAATTTTGTGTTCAGCGATTTCAGCGCATCGAAGGAAATGTCTTCGTTGCCGGTGGCGCTACTGCCAGCATCACCTTTTGAATCACCGCTTGTATCACTTGCTCCCGTTTCACCGAGGTACTTGTCGATATTTAATTCGTCGACGTTGAGTTCGCCGTCAAAGCTGGTCTGTTTGCCGAGGCCGATTTTGACCTGGCCAGTGAACCTGCTGTCGTCGAGGTTGCCGCGCAGCTTTTGCAGCGCGTACTGCTCGCGCGCGTTGTCGACCAGTGCGTCGGCCTGCACGGCCAGGTTAAACTGCTGGTTGCCATCGTCGAAGCGCGCCTGCAGTTCGAGCGGGAAAGCGCGACCCGTGAAATTCACATACTGTGCGACAAACTGTTCGACAGTAAATTGCTGATCGGTGCCGAGCGACTGGTCGACAAGCCTGACCGCAATATCCCTGAGCACCAGGTCTGCCAGTTCGAGTGCAAGATTGCCCGTTTCATCACTGGTACCTGTATCTGCTGTATCAGCGGCGCTGGAAGCTTCGATATCTTTCCAGTTCGAGTGACCACGCTTGTCGGTCACCATGCGCAGCTGCAGGCCTTCGACCTGTAGATGGTCGGCGCGCAGCGCGCGCTTGAGCAGGCTGCGCCAGCTGATACCCATCGAAAACGTATCGAGCTTTGCGAACAATGTATCGCCCGCGTAGGTCTTTTCAGTGTGTAATTCTGTTTCGCCCACCGACAGCGCCAGCCTGGGGAACAATTTCCAGTTGATCTCGCCCGGCATGTTGAGCTGCAGGCTGCTGGCTTTTTTAACTTCGGCAGCGATTTCGGCCTTGTAGTCGTTCGGATCGAACAGGGCAGTCAGGGCAGCGGCGCCGCCGACCAGCAGGATTAACAGTAATGCAAAAAAATAAAGCAGGTATTTGACGGGGCGCAGCATGGCGCGACAACTCCTTGCAAAAATCCGGGGCGACAGTCTACCGCTCTGAACGCTTTGCGGGCGCAAAATTCCGTTAAATTTATCGCTGTTGCGAGGTTGCGGTATACTTCGCTGCCCGCAGCACCCCGTGGTGCGATCGGCATTTGGCCACCTGTTGCCCTGCATACATCGAGAAAAACGAGCGCGCATGTACAAACTGGTTTTGATTCGCCACGGCGAAAGTGAGTGGAACCTGGCCAACCGGTTTACCGGCTGGTATGACGTCGACCTGACCGACACAGGCGTGGCGCAGGCGCGCATGGCCGGCCGGCTGCTTGCCGAGCAACATTTCGATTTCGACCTGACGTTTACCTCGGTGCTGGTGCGCGCGGTCCGTACACACTGGCTGGTGCTCGAGGAGATGGGTTTGCTGCATCTGCCGGTCGAGCGCAGCTGGCGCCTGAACGAGCGGCATTACGGAGCGCTGACCGGGCTGAACAAGGCCGAAACCGCAGAGAAACATGGCGAAGCACAGGTCAAGACCTGGCGCCGCAGTTTTGCCACGCCGCCGCCGCCGGTGGATGAGTCGAGTGAACATTTTCCCGGCAACGACCCGCGCTATCACGGTATCGACCCGGCTATCCTGCCGCGCGCCGAGAGCCTCGCGCTGACTATCGACCGCGTGATGCCGTACTGGCACGACACGGTGCGCCCTGCCATCCTCAGTGGCAAGCGGGTATTGCTCGTCGCGCACGGCAACAGCCTGCGCGCTTTGGTCAAATACCTGGACGGCATCAGCGAGCAGGATATTCTTGAGCTGAACATCCCGACTGGCGTGCCGCTGGTCTACGAACTCGATGCCAATCTCAGGCCGCTCGGCCATGAATACCTGGGTGACCCCGAGGAAATCAAGGCCAAAATGGCTGCGGTGGCCAGCCAGGGCGCCGCAGGCAAGAGATAAACAGGCGCCGCAGGCAAAATAAGCTGCAGCAACAACGGGGTGCCTTCTCCAGCGCTATTTCTCACGTTCCCGACTGCAGCAGCCTTACAGCGCTTGCCCTTATAATTGGCGACTTCAAGCGCGGCGTTCGCGCCGCATTGCAGACACCCGCCCATGGCAGAACCTATGTCCAGACCACCCCGCAAGGCCAGCGTGTCGCGCGATACGCTGGAAACGCAGATTACTGTTGCTGTAAACCTCGACGGCAGTGGCATAGTGTCGCTGGATACCGGCATTCCGTTTCTCGAGCACATGCTCGACCAGGTCGGTCGCCACGGGCTGGTTGATCTCGATATTAGTGCCAAGGGCGACCTGCATATCGACGACCATCACACGGTTGAAGATATCGGTATCACGCTGGGCCAGGCCTTTGCCAAAGCGCTGGGTGATAAAAAAGGCATCCGCCGTTACGGTCACGCCTACGTGCCGCTGGACGAAGCGCTGTCGCGCGTGGTGCTGGATCTTTCCGGCAGGCCGGGACTCGCGTTTCGCGTACCGTTCACCCGCGCTGCGGTGGGCGGTTTCGACGTGGATTTGTTCCACGAGTTTTTCCAGGGCTTTACCAATCACGCGCTGGTAACCCTGCACGTTGATTGCCTGCGCGGAGAAAATGCGCATCACCAGGTCGAAACTGTCTTCAAGGCGTTCGGCCGTGCGCTGCGCATGGCGATCGAATACGATCCGCGTATGGGCGAATTAATGCCTTCGACCAAGGGCAGCCTGTAATTTCTGCGTTGCGGGTGTAAGCCGTCGCCTAATTGCAGCGCAACATCAATTACCTGTTAGATATATACCCGGGAAGTTCATGAGTAAACGCGTCGATGTGGCCGTGATCGACTACGGCATGGGCAACCTGCACTCGGTTGCCAAGGCGCTGGCACGCGTGGCGCCGGGTGCACGTGTCGAGGTCAGCGACGACGCGGCGACGATTCGCACCGCCAGGCGGGTGGTCTACCCCGGCGTCGGGGCTATCCGCGATTGCATTGGCGAGTTGCAAAGACGCGGTCTCGATGCGCTGGTGCTCGAAGCCGCGCAGAGCAAGCCCTTGCTTGCTATCTGCGTAGGCATGCAGGGCCTGATGCGCCATTCGCGCGAAAACGGCGGCGTCGATTGTCTTGGTTACTTTGATGATGAGGTGCGCTTCTTTGGCGATGCATTTGCCGGCGCAGCAGACTGCGTGCACCTGAAAGTGCCGCATATGGGCTGGAACCAGGTGCGCCAGCTTAGCGCGCACCCGCTGTGGCACGGCATTGCAGATGGCGCGCGCTTCTACTTCGTGCACAGCTATTACGTCGACGCTACGCAATGCGCTGAGTGTGTTGGCGCAACAGAGTACGGCGTTGCGGTGGCTGCGGCGGTCGCGCGCGATAATGTTTTTGCGGTGCAGTTTCACCCTGAAAAGAGTCACCGCGACGGGCTGCGCCTGCTGGAAAATTTTATGCGTTGGGATGGCACTGACTGATGTTGATGATACCCGCGATCGATTTGAAAGACGGCCAGTGCGTACGCCTGCGCCAGGGCATAATGGCAGACTCCACCGTTTTTTCCGACGACCCGGTCGCGATGGCCGGGCGCTGGGTGGACGCAGGTGCACGACGTTTGCACCTGGTGGATTTGAACGGCGCTTTCGACGGCGTGCCGGTCAACGACGCAGCGGTGAAGGCGATCGCAAACAAGTATCCCGAATTGCCAATCCAGATAGGCGGCGGTATCCGCACACTGGCCACCATCGAGGCTTACCTGCAAGCCGGTGTGAACTACGCCATTATTGGCACGCAGGCGGTTAAAAATCCCGCTTTTGTTGAGGACGCTTGCCGCAACTTTCCCGGGCATATTATTGTCGGCATCGACGCGAAGGATGGCATGGTCGCAACCGACGGCTGGGCTGAAGTCTCGACCATGCGCGCCGATGCACTCGCGGCACGTTTTGCCGATGCCGGTGTGTCGGCCATCGTATACACCGATATCAGCCGCGATGGCATGATGCAGGGCGTTAACGTGGAAGCCACGCGCCAATTGGCCGATGGCTGTGGCATCGCGGTGATTGCCTCCGGCGGCATTACCAATATGGATGACGTGCGCGCACTCTGCGCCGTTGCCAGTTTTAGCGATACCGGCTCCGGCATTACCGGCGCCATTACCGGGCGCGCTATTTACGAGGGCAGCCTCGACCTTGCGCAGGCGCAGCGTTATTGCGACAGCATTGCCGCGAGCCGCGTGTCCAGCTTATGACTCTCGCGAAAAGAATTATTCCCTGTCTCGACGTTGACAAAGGTCGCGTGGTCAAGGGCGTGCAGTTTGTTGATATTCGCGATGCCGGTGATCCGGTGGAGGTTGCGCGCCGCTACAATGAGGAGGGCGCAGACGAAATCACTTTTCTGGATATCACTGCCAGCCACGAACAGCGCGACACCATGTTGCACACGGTTGAGCGCATGGCCAGTGAGGTGTTTATTCCATTGACGGTTGGCGGCGGAGTGCGCGACCTCGACGACATTCGCAATTTGCTCAACGCCGGTGCCGACAAGGTGGCGATCAACACCGCTGCGATTTCCAGGCCCGAGTTTGTCGCTGAAGCTGCCGGGCGCTTTGGTTCACAGTGTATTGTCGTCGCGATCGACGCCAAGCAGGTGGCCGCGCCGGATACCCCGCCCACAGCGGATTCGCCAGGCAGCGGCGGGCGCTGGGAGATCTTCACCCACGGTGGCCGCAAGCCCACCGGTATTGACGCGGTGGCCTGGGCAAAAAAAATGGTGGCGCTGGGTGCCGGGGAATTACTGCTGACCAGCATGGACCAGGATGGTGTGAAAAAGGGTTTTGACCTGGCGCTGACGCGACGCGTCAGCGATGCGGTGACGGTGCCGGTGATTGCTTCGGGCGGGGTCGGTAACCTGCAGCACCTTGCCGAGGGCATTATGCTGGGCTGTGCCGATGCGGTGCTGGCAGCGAGCATATTCCACTTTGGCGAACACGCCATTTCGGATGCCAAACGTTACATGGCGAAAGCGGGTATAGAGGTCAGGCTGTAGATCTTTATTGCGCCCGCGTCGGGGCCTTATCTTTGCATCGCCCTGACCAGTTTTTCGCGCACACGCGGTTTCGCCAGCGCCATAAAATCAAGGTAATCGTCGAGACCCATGCTGGCTGATTCCATGGTTTCGTAGGGACCAACAGAAGCGCCTTCACGGGTGGCAAAAAACCACTCACTGCGCAGCGAATAGAAACGCTCACACCGGCTTGGTATGGGCCCGGCTTCTCCCTTGCGGTGGTGCATACGGTTTTCCCCGCCTTCTCAATCGTCGCTCACCATTTTACCTGATTTTCCGGGAATCGTTTAGCGTTTGCGAAGCGCCAGCTGACGGCTGTGCTCGCGCACCACCAGCGCAGCGCTGGCATTGACCAGCGCGACGCCCTCAGCCTGCAGCAGCGGCAGGCGATTCTCCAGGAAATCCAGCGTGTTGCGATAAGGGTGGGCGATAACGACGGCAACGCCCCGCTGCCTCGCGACACGCACGGCGCGGTCGAATGCAGCCTCTATTGCCTCCGGACGCGGGTCATGGTCGAGGAATATGTCACGCGCAATATAGGGCACCTGTTGAGAACGCGCAGCGGCCCCGGCCTTGTTGTTGCGCGCGGTTTTATTGTCGACGTAGTAGAGATTGTTGCGTTGCAATTCTTCCATTAGCCACTGCATGCGATCCGGCAGTGTGGTCAGGTAACTACCCATATGGTTGCTGAGTCCGCGCGCGGCGGGAATCGCGTCCAATGCAGCGCGCACGGTGGCCTGGAAATCCTCGCGCGGCTGCGTTGCGCGCAGTCCGCCAGGGCCAAGTCGATTGCCCGATACTGCCTGCATGGGCATGTGTACCACAATCTCCTTCGCAGTATTGTCAAGCAGCGCTTCCCTGGCCAGGCGCGAGGCCAGCGGTGTATGGGGCAGCACCGCATAGGTAATTGCGCCCGGCAGTTGCACTGCGCGGCGACCCAGCGGCAGGTTATTGCCAATATCGTCGAGAATAATTGCGATGCGCGCTGAAGGCGCCAAATTATTCGTAGTATCTGCCGCAGCGCCCAGGCTGCACGCCAGCACTAATGCGCCTGGCAGACAATATTTTATAAGTCGAGCGAAGACTTCAATGCGCGATGGCATAACAGCGCTCCCTGATTTTTGTTGTTAGTGGCGAAACTTTTTTTGTAATGCTTTGGATAAATTGTTAGTGATTAACTGCCTGCTGTGAGCGCAAGAAAAATTTTTTTTAACAGATGATTCGCGCGTTGTGCGAGGGATGAATCCAGGGCATTTGGCTAGCCTTCCTTGAGTTGGCTGGCGCTGGCTGGCGTGACACGGCTGCCGAAAATATGCAGCCCTTTCAGCAGCGTTATCGCCTCGCGCAGTTGCGCATCACTGTTGACTGTTTTATCGGGGCCATTACTTTTTTTCGTAGCGTCCCGCCCGCTATTTTCGTTGGTCAGGTGGCGATGCAGGTCGGCTTCGCTGATCTGTGCACCGGCTTCATCACTGGTGAATTTGCCGCGTTCGACAATGATATCCGGCACGATTCCCTTGGCCTGTATTGAATGCCCGTTCGGCGTGAAATAGCGCGCGGTTGTCAGCTTCATACCGTGTGTTTCGGAAAGCGGAATGACCGATTGTACAGAGCCCTTGCCGAAACTTGTGGTGCCGAGCACGATCGCACGTTTGTGATCCTGCAGCGCGCCGGCGACGATTTCCGAGGCCGAAGCCGAGCCGCCATTGATGAGCACCACCACCGGCAAGGTATTCGCAGGCGGTACGTCATTGGCGACAAAACGTGTAGCTGCCTCATCGATACGGCCTTCAGTGTAAACAATGAGACCGCTGTCAATAAACGCATCGACGACATCGACCGCAGCCTGCAGCACGCCGCCAGGATTATTGCGCAAGTCCAGCACGATTCCCTTGACCTCGGCACTGGTGGTTGCGTTTCCAATTGCCTCGCGCATATCCTCGCCGGTGTTGGCCTGGAACTGGGCGATGCGCAAGTAAATGTAGTCATCCTCGATCATGCGACTGCGCACGCTGACCACAGAAATCACCGCACGGCGGAGGGTGAATTCCAGCGGCTGCGGATTGCCTTCGCGCACTATCGTCAACGTTATTTCCGTGTCGACCGCTCCGCGCATTAACTTGACCGCTTCGTTGAGGCTCAAACCCTTGACCGGCGCATTGTCAATTTTAACGATCAAATCACCGCTCTCGAGACCCGCTTTCTGTGCAGGTGTATCGTCGATAGGCGCGATGACTTTGACGAAGCCGTCCTCCATGCCAACTTCAAGACCAAGTCCGCCGAATTCGCCGGTAGCGCTGACCTGCAGGTCTTCGAATGTTTGTGGCTCAAGATAGTTGGAGTGCGGATCGAGCTCGCTCAACATACCCTTGATGGCATTTTCCAGCAGGGTTTTATCGTCCACTGCTTCAACGTAGGTGTTGCGAATTTGTGTAAACGCATTGACGAATGCCTGCAGTTCGCGCAGCGCGAGTTTGCCTTCGAGTGTTTGGCTTGCGGATTCGTTTTCGGGTACTTCCGGCGCGGCCTGCAGCGGTGCGCAGACGGCGGCACAGGCTACAAAAAGCGCGGTCTGTATCCACGCCCGCAAAGTGTTTGGTTTGCCTGCGCTGGTGTGGGGCAATCGTGCTGCCCGCGCGGGATGGTAGTGCATAGGGTTTGCTCGTATTGAATCGGGGGATGCTTGTTTGAAAAAGGAAATCGCGCGAGAGCTGTTGCTACAGCGGCCATGATAACGTTTCGCGCTTTGCTTGGCGACTTTTAACGCAAACCGGCCCACGATTACCGGCACCATTGAGCCGGGTCGCTGGGCACGCCGTTGTGCCGGATCTCGAAGTAAAGCGCGGGCTGGCGTCGGCCGCCGCTGTTACCCACGGTGGCGATAGCCTCGCCCGCACTGACCCGTGCGCCGACCGGCTTGAGCAGGCTCTGGTTGTGCCCGTAGAGACTCCAGTAACCGTCGCCATGGTCGAGGATAGCCAGCAGGCCCTGCCCACCGAACCAGTCTGCGAAGATAACCTCGCCTGGGTGAATCGCGCGTACGGTTTCACCACTGTCTGTACCAATACGAATGCCCTGGGTTTTGACCCCGGACAGTGGGTCCAGGCGACCGAAGCGTGCGAGTTGCTGCCCGTCGACCGGCCACGGCAGCTTTCCGCGAGCGGCTGTGAAACTGCCTGGTAGCAGGACGGTTTTTTGCTGCGCAACGACGCTTTCAGGTGACTTGTTTGCGAGCGCCTTTTTCATTGTATCGAAAAGCGCCTGCAATTCTCCGCGGGTATCCTGCAGCCGGGCAAGCGCAGTGTCGCCATCGCCAATCTCGCGTTCGAGCCGGTCCAGTAACTCGCTGCGTTCACGCTGCTTTTCGGCGAGTTTTGCCTGCTGCGCAGTTAATTGCTCGCTATTGCGCCGGTTTGCCTCGCGCTGCGCGGTAATTGCATCGCGCAATTCAGCCTTGCGGCGCAACAGTGCGCTGTAGGTTTCGATCAACTCGCTGCGCGCATGGTTAACGCGCTGCAGGTATTCCAGTTGCCTGGCCAGGTCGGCGGGGCTTGCATCACTCATCAGCAGTGCCAGCGCATCGCCCGAGCCGGCGATGTAGGCTGCGCGCAGGTACTGCGCGACGCGTTCGCGTTGGCCTTCCTGTTGCGCGGTGGTCTGCGCCAGCTCATCTTCCAGCGTGTGCAATTGACGCTCGAACTCACGGCGCTGCTGTCGCAGTTCATGTGCGCGCAGGCCGAGCTGGTTGATGGCCTGTTCGGCGCGCTGGAATTTTTTCATCGCCGCCGAGTGCTTGCCGCGCTTGTCCGCAAGCTGTTGTTGCAGCGCGTCGACCGCAGCTTGCAGCTCGCGCAATTCCTGCTGCCTGGCTTCCAGTTCGGTATCGCCGGCGAGCAGCACCGGGGCGTGCAACAGCAGCGGCAAAGTAGCGCAAAGCGCGACGAGTAGCATCAGGCCTCGCACAGGGCGCTGCAGGCGGCGGTGCGTTGCGGCGGCGACGGTTATAGCTGCAACGGTTTTAGCTGCGACGATTGTAGCTGCGACGATTGTAGCTGCGACGGTTGTAGCTGCCCTTGCAGTAACGCGATATCTGCGGCGGTGGCAGCAGATATTTCGCAAAGTGGTTTCGATACCGGGTTTCAGGGGCTGATCTTCCTGTCATGCACAGCAATTGAGCTGGAGCTGCGATTAACGGCCCAGCGTGGCCAAATACCGGACTGCGCGTGTATACTTGCGCGCCCCCGCAGGCCAGCGCCTGCGGCCTTTAAAGCGCCTGCAGCAGACAAAGCGCCTGCGGCAAAACAATATCTTAGCGACCACAAAATACCTGCGGCGATACCTTAGCGCATTATCGACGCATTGGTGCAACCGCGCGGGACTGGCATGGAAAAATTCATTCTTTTCGCTTCCAATCAATGGCTGTTGATCACGGCCGTAGCCGCCGCCATCTGGGCGCTCGCATGGCTGGAAAACCAGCGCGCAGGCAAAGCGCTGACACCGGTCGCATTAACCAGCATGATCAACCGCGATGAAAACGCCGTGGTCGTAGACCTTCGCGACAAGACCGAGTTTGACGAAGGACATATTGTCGCCGCGATTAACCTGCCGTTTTCAACCTGGCAGGGGGAGCATCGCGAAGGCGGCCAGACGCAACTGGAAAAATACGCAGGTAAATCACTGGTGCTGGTTTGCAAGCTCGGCCAGCAATCTTCGCATGTTGCCAGGCGGCTGGCAGCGGAGAAATTTGCCGGCGTATACAGGCTGTCGGGCGGTGTTGCGGAATGGCGCGGCGCACAGTTGCCGCTGGTCAAGTCCTGATTTGCGACCCGGCTGTAAATTGATGAGCGCCAAGATCGTTATGTACTCCTCGGCCTGGTGCGGCTATTGTCGCGCGGCTAAACAGCTGTTTGCGAGCAAGCAGCTGGCGTTCGAGGAAATCCTGGTCGATCAGGAGCCGGAATTGCGCCAGCAGATTATGCAGCGCAGTGGCCAGCGCACAGTTCCCCAGATTTGGATAGGTGATACCCATGTGGGTGGTTATACTGATTTACAGGCACTCGCGCAGAGCGGCAAGCTGGACAAGCTGCTGCAAACTGACTAGTTTGCGAACCTGTTGCAGCAGCGCCGGCCAGTGAGACAAGCCCGTACATCGTACATGGCTGCAACCAGCCATCAGGCACACGAGCAAAGAATCTACGACGAATTGAAACCAGGCAGCGAGAGGTAATCATGGCAGAGGGCGACAACAAAACGCAGGCACAGGCGGGAGCGGAGCAAGCAGCGGGTCCGCAGTTCGGTGTGACCAAGACATTTGTTAAGGATATTTCCTTTGAAACGCCGCTGGGCGTCAAGGTTTTCACGCAGGCGTTCCAGCCCAAGATCCAGCTCGACGTGAACAGTCGTGGCACTGGCGTGGCCGACAACACGCACGAAATCGTCCTTACCCTGACGATTACCGCCAAAGTGGACGAGGGCACTGCCTATTTGCTGGAAATACAGCAGGCGGGGATTTTTGTGATTTCCGGTTTTGAAGCCCAGCAAATGCAGCATGTACTGGGTGCAGTTTGTCCGAACTTCCTGTTTCCCTACGCACGCGAAGCAGTAGACAGCATGGTGGTGCGTGGTGGTTTTCCGCCCCTTTCACTCGCCCCGATTGATTTCGACGCGATGTTCCGTAATTCCCAGGCCAAAGCCGCCGAAGGCCAGAAGCTTAACTGACGCCGTTCATTGCGCAGGCAGGTCCTGCGCAGATGCGCCCGCGAAGCCCAGCTGGCGCCAGGCTTCGTAGGCTACTACCGCAACGGTGTTCGACAGATTGAGGCTGCGGCTGTTTTCTGTCATCGGCAGTCGCAGCGTTCGGGCTGGCTGGAATGTGTCCAGCATCGTGCCGGGCAAGCCGCGGGTCTCCGGCCCGAATAACAACGTATCGCTCCCGGTGAACTTCGCTTCATGGTAGGCGAGGCGACCTTTGGTGCTCAGCGCGAATATGCGTGAGTGAGCACCCACTTCCTTTAAAAAACTTTCATAGTCTTCCCAGTGGGCAATATCTGCCCACTCGTGGTAGTCCAGCCCGGCGCGCCTGAGCCGCTTGTCGTCCCAGTCAAATGCAGGTTTTCCAACGATGTGCAGGCGCGCGCCGGTGTTCGCGCAGAGGCGAATGATGTTGCCCGTATTGGGCGCGATTTCCGGTTCGAACAGCGCAATATTGACAGGCATCCCGGCTCCGGGTTGAGCAAAATTCAGGCACGCACAGCACAAAAATTAAGCGTGAATATTCCCAATAAAAGCAACTAGTTAGAGAAGTTTACTAAGCTAAGGCTCTAGTTTTTGATGCCATCCGGGCAAAAGAATTATCCGGTTGGGCAGCACGCCCTGCGCGCGCGTGCCCCGGGAGCGGACACCTTGAAATGGCGATGGCCCTGGCAGGCGCATGGCGCAGGCCGCGGCGAGAGAATAGCAGTTACTGTGCATGAGGGGCAGATCGACCTCGTGGCCAGCCGCAACGGTGAAATTGTGGCCGCCTGCAGCGTGATGAATGACGGGCTGGCACCAGCTGTGCAGCGTTTCCTCGATGCAGCGAATTTACAGTCCCCGTGCTGCTCGGTGGTGCTGCCTACCGGCAGTTACCAGATATTGCTGGTGGAAGCGCCGCCGGTACCGCCGCAGGAGTTGGCCGCCGCGCTGCGCTGGAAGGTCAAGGATCTCGTCAAGCTGCCATTGGAACAGGCGGTGATCGACGGCTTCCGGTTACCCGATGACGCATTTCGCGGGCGCCAGAAAATGGCCTACACCGTGGCCACCGACCGTGCCAGGCTGCAGCAGCTGGTCGATGAGCTTGTGGCCTGCGAACTGGTCGTCGACCGTGTGCTGATTCCCGAGCTGGTCATGGCGCAGGCGGTCAACGAATCACTGCACGATGAACATACCGAAGTCGTGCTGGTGATCGGCCGTAACGCAGGTTTCCTTTGTGTATTTTCAGGCGGCGCGATTTATCTCGCGCGGAATGTAGGACTTAGTGAGGAGACACTCGCGCAACTCGCCGGTGAACAACGCGAGGAGTTACTCGAAAATTTCCTGCTGGAGCTGCAGCGCTCGCGAGATTATTTCGAGAGCCAGATGGGCAAGGGCGTCGTGGGCCGGATCCTGGTTGTACCGACTGAACAGGACAGCGCCGTGCTGTGCGATGTAATAAAAGAGCGGATGCGTTTACCGGTAGAACTTGTGCAGAGCGACATTATTACGCGTGGTTCGGCAGCTTACGCGGTGGCCGGGGCCGAACCGCTGTTGCTGGCGTCGGCAAGCCTGGCTGCCTGACGTTCTCGATTGCGAAGAATAGTTAACCGATGCAACAGGCAATCAACTTATTTGATCATCTCGACCAGAAAGCCGAGCTCAGGTTTTCGGCAAAGCAGGGTGTGATCGCCGTAGCTGTGCTTGCAGGGCTGATGTTGCTGGTTTCGGCGGGTCTGGCGCTGAACACGAATATACAGAAAAAGGCACTGTTTACGGTGCAAAAGGAGCGTGATTTGCTGCAGGAGACTCTCGCTGCGCTGCAGGCAAAAGCTGCGAGCAATGCAAGTACGGATGTGATCGCCAGCCTGCGCAGCGAAATTGAAATCAAACGCAGCCTGCTGGCTTCGGTAGGTGATGGCAGCGAACCGGCTTTTTCGGAATACATGGCGGGGCTGGGCCGGCAGCACATAAACGGGCTCTGGCTTGAGAAAGTTAAGGTAGAGAAAAAAGGCGGACGAATCGCAATTAGTGGCGCCATGCAAAAGGCATCGCTGCTGCCGCGTTACCTGCAATTGCTGGGTAATGAAAATGTATTCCAGGGTGTGCGCTTCCAGTTGATGAAAATTGAAGAGCAGCCGCTGAAAAAACAGCAGATGAAATTTGAGGTCGCGGTTGCCAGCGAAAACGATGACGACCGGCAGGGTGGGGAATCGTGAGCGAATACTGGGAAAAGTACGCGACGTTCGTCAACGGTAAAACCGAACGCGAGCGCTTGATTATTTTCCTGATTTTGCTGGCTATAACTTTTGTTTTGCTCGATGCAATTTTTACCGGCGATTTGCTGAAAAAGCGTAGCCAGCAGGCAAAGCTGTTAAGCGGAATCGAGCGGGACCTGGACACTTTGCAACTGGAAGTAACCAACCTGCAGCTCGGGCAGAGCGCGGTTGGTAGCCAGGTACAGCAGGAAGCTGCGAACTTGCAGGCGACCAGTGAGCGGCTCGAAGTGGCATTAAAAAATGCGGCGGCGGGATTCATTCCGGCGCAAACCATGCCGATCGCGCTCGAGCAGATGCTGGGTAGCAGCGAAGGACTGGTACTGGTTTCACTGAAGAACAAACCGGTTGAACTTTTGAGCGGCCGGATCGAGCAGCCGACAAGCCTGCTGTACAGACACGGCGTGCAAATGGTTTTGAAGGGCTCCTACGTTGCGTCAATGGATTACCTGAAAAAGCTCGAGCAACTGGAATGGCGGATCGAATGGGATGCGATGCATTTTGAAGTGCGCGATTACCCGGAAGGTCTATTGACTATCGATGTGTCAACTTACAGCAAAGAAAAGGACTGGATCGGTGTATAAAATTTTATGCGGTCTATTTATTTACCTGTTTTGCCAGTTGGCGGTAGCTGAAGGGCAGCGGTCGCCAGGTAGCTTTGTCGATCCGACCCGTCCCCCAGGGCAGGTCAGTATTGCCAAACCACAAGCGAAAACCTATCGCCTGCAGTCAATACTGTACAGCACGGTGAGCAGCCGCAGCCTTGCGATCATCAATGGCAAAAGCTACGCGATTGGCGAGCAAACGCCGCTGGGCCTGCTGGAACAAATTGACCGCGACAGCATATCACTTCGTGGCGCCGGCAAGCGCGTGGTCAAACTGCACCGCGACCTCAACAAGCAGATGGTGGCAGGCAAACAATGAAAGTGTGCTCTGCAAAAAAACTTTTAGGCACAGGGTTAGCAGCGCTTTTAGCGGGTTGCGCCGCGCTCGACAATGAGCGTGTACTCAATGATGCAACCGTTTCCGCTATTGAAAGCGAACTCGATGCGGCAGGCGCCTCGATCGGTCAGCGCACAACCGGTACGCTGGCGCCGGACGCGGTGCTCGATCAATTGCTGCCAACAGTTGGTTTGCCCGCCAACGCAGCCCTGCCCGACCAGCGTTTCGACCTGAGCGTGAAAGAGGTCCCGGCGCAGGCACTGTTCCTTGGCCTCGTTAAAGGTACGCCCTACAACATCGTGGTGCACCCGGAAGTCGAGGGCAACATCAGTCTCGACCTGCAGCAGGTTACCGTACCGGAAGTGATGGATGTGGTCGGCAACGTGTATGGCTACCCGGTTAAGCGCAGCGGCAACCTCTACCAGGTGATGCCAGGCGGAATTCGCACGGAAGTGTTCAAAATCAATTATCTTGATATTCGTCGCCAGGGATCCTCGGAAACGCGCGTCTCAAGCGGCAGCGTCAGCGATATCGGCACAGGTTCAACCACAGATAGCTCCAGTAGCAATAATGTGGACGATAGTTCCGGCGAATCGGCTTCCAATCGCGGTGGCCTGGTCGGCACGCAAATACTTACCCAGGGTCGTTCCGATTTTTTGGGCCATCTGCGCAGTAATCTGGAAATTCTGATCCCTA
>JBATGO010000055.1:0-1712 GCA_049665845.1 Pseudomonadales bacterium
GTGATGCGTTGATCAAAAAATGAATTTTACTCTGACCCCATTTACTTACTGATCATTTTTTAAATTTTACTCTGACCCCAATACTGCGATCAGGAGGTTGATGAGGCGCAAGGTGGCCTCGATGGCGGCGTAAACCTGGTTGGCGTTGGTACTGCGCGTCGTGATTTTTTTGCCATCGGGAAATTGCCAGGTAATGCTGGCTTCGGTCAGCGCACTGGATTGACCGCCACGCGGGATATGCACCTTGTAGTCGTACAGCACCGGCAGCGCGATGCCGAGTTGAGGCACGATTTTTTGCAGCGCCGCCATAAAGGCATCGTAACCGCCATTGCCCTTTCCTTCGGCGCTATAGGTTTTTTCGTCGTACACCAGTTCGATAGAAGCCGTTGCCTGCTTGCCCCACTGGCTCTCGAGGTCACAGCGCGCAAGGCTGACATGCTCAATCTGCTGCCGCTCGAGCACATCGGCGATAATAAACGGCAGGTCATCGGCGGTGATGCGCTGCTTGGAATCACCGAGTTCGACAATTCGCTTCAGCACGCGCTGCTGGTCGGTATCGGACAATGAAATACCGAGGTCTTCCAGGTTTTTTGCCAGCTACGCCTTTCCGCTCATCTTGCCAAGCGCGTAGGAGTGTTGCCGTGCAAAGCGCCCCGGGTGCAACTTGCTCACATACAGGTCGCCCTTTTGGTCGCCGTCAGCATGAATACCCGCGGTCTGCGTAAACACGTCTGTGCCGAGTACCGGCGCATTGGCGGCAACATACTTGCCCGAAAAACTCTCGACCATCTGGCTTACGCCAACAATGTGATGCTCGTCGACGCCCACTTCCATGCCGAGTTTGTCTTTTAACACCACCACCACTTCCGCCAGCGACGCATTGCCCGCCCGCTCGCCCAGGCAGTTAACCGTGCAGTGCACCGCTCTGATGCCGGCATTCACTGCCGCCATCACATTCGCGGTGGCAAGCCCGTAATCATTGTGAGGGTGAAAGTCGAAATGGTAGGCGGGGAAGCGCTGCACCATATCGCGCAAGCTGTCGTAAACTTCGGTAGGCGACATTACCCCCAGCGTATCGGGCAGCATCACGTGGCCGATGCCACAATCCCGCAGTGCTTCGGCAAGGCCGTACACATACTCGGGGCTGTCGGCGTAGCCATTTGACCAGTCTTCAAAATAAACATTCACGGCCAGGCCGCGCGACTTTGCATAATCAATCGTCTGCCTGATATCGGCCACATGTTCGGCCAGCGTTTTACCCAACTGCCGGGTACAGTGGTTCTCGCTGCCCTTGGTGAGCAGGTTAATCACTTTTCCGCCGGCCGCTTCTATCCAGTCAACACTGCGTTTATGGTCGACAAAACCCAGCACTTCAACGCGCCCGCTGTATCCTTTCGCATCGGCCCACTCGTTGATCTGCCGCACCGCTTCCTGTTCACCGCTGGAAACACGTGCCGAAGCGACCTCGATACGATCGACCTTGAGACGCGACAGCAATGCCTTGGCAAGGCTGACCTTTTCTTCGGGCGAAAAGGACACACCCTGCGTCTGCTCACCATCGCGCAGGGTGGTGTCCATGATTTCGATAGTACGGCTCATCGCGACAACTCTATTCGTTGCATCTGTACCCCATCGCCCGCGCCGCAGCCTAGCCCGCCAGCGCGCTGCGTGCGCGCTCGCGCGTCGCTTCAAGTGCAGCGGCCAGCGCACCC
>JBATGO010000056.1:0-7535 GCA_049665845.1 Pseudomonadales bacterium
GTTTTACCCCCTGCGCTGCGGCAGTGTAGGTGAACGCGCGCTTAACGGGCTGGTTAAAAATAAACGCATCGTTAATATCCTGTGTAACGCAAACGCGTTTTATCGCTGCGGTTACTTCGCTGACCAATGATTTGTCCAGGATGCAGCGGATAATGCCGCTTTCATGATTAAGCCGGGTGCCCGCAGCGGTAGTTTCGCACTCAGCTTCAACAAACCGGGCGAAGCTGACATTGGCACCGGATGCGCCGGCTGACAGCATTGCGTCGAGCAATATATCGGTATGCTTGCGGCTGACAATACAGCCAAGGCAGGCCTGGCCGGTAAGCCATTCCCGCTTCCTGAAACGATCGAACAGTTTGAGACCTGCACCCTTGCCGGCGGAGCCCAGTTCAATCACGCTCTGGTCACGCCAGTCTGCAGAGCCCTTGATGCTGTCGATCGCAGCGACTATCTGCTTAAGATTCGCTGAATTGCCGCGGTTGCCGACCATGGTAGGCAGGTTAATCAGTCCTTTTTGCACCGGCATACGGTACAGGAAGCCGCGCCCGGGCATGTCCAGCCTGCCGGCTTCGATCATTGCTTCGGTAACGGCAATCTTGTCGGCATTGTCGACGATGACAGTGATAACTTCCTTTACACCTTTTTTGGTTATTTTCAGCCAGCCAAGACGATCACGCAGGCCTCTGCCCTCGCAATAATATATGGCTGGCCCATGCGCGCCTGCCTGCATCGCTGCGCGTGAAATTGCATCGACCTGGTCGGACTGCGCAATGCAAAATATTGCGGTCAGGTTTTCTTTCAGGTTGGTCGATGCATTGAACTCACCAGGCCCCTCGTCAAGTGATGCCCACAGCGAAAATTCGCTACCGTACTCCACCTCATCACAAGGCACGGAAAATACGGCACCTGCACCGGATTGCTGCAGCTGGCCGTTGATCGCAACACATTCAATCATGTTGTCGACCTGCGCATCAGGCACGAGAAATTGCAGGAACTCGAGTTCAGGGCTGATTACCGGGATAAAATGCTGGTACCAGCGGTCGCGAATCAATGTGCCTCGTGCATTGAGCAGCAGTGTGTTTTGCTCACCGAGTTCAAACAGGCCATCAATTACCTGCGCAACCCTCGCGATCGGCAGTATCGCTGTCACGATAGAGATATTCGAGCGCTTGATAAATTCTGTCATACCGTATCTTTTGCGTAACCGGTTTTTTGTGCGCGCGAGACCAGGAAACCCACGCTCAGCACAACAATAATGGGTCCGACTGATGCAAGCGCCAGCACACCGAAGCCATCGATCACGCCCGGTACATTGGCACTGATACCAAGGCCCATTGCCAGTACCAGTGGCACGGTAATCGGTCCGGTGGTAACTCCGGCACTGTCCCAGGCGATGTTAACGAATGCTTCGTCGGATAGCATTGTCAGGGCAATAAGGACAATGTAAGGCGGCAGTAACAGGTAGGCCAGGGGGATATTAAAAGCGATTTTGCACACGCCCGCAGCAATCCCGATTGCCACACCGACGGCGACCGACTGCATCAACAATGTTTTGCGAAATGCGCCCACCGTGATCTTTTCAACCGTTTCGCCCAGCGCGTTCAGTGCGGGCTCCGCGAGGGTAGCGCCATAGCCCAGGAAAAAACCAAATAACATTGCGACATACTTGCCGCCGTTGGACTGGTCGAAAAGCGGGCCTGCAATCCCGGTCATGCCCCACGGGGTGATGCCGGTAAACGTTGCCGGCACATTACTGCCAAGCTGTGATCCAAGCGGTGAAAGTCCCAGCAGGATTCCACACATAAAAAGCGACATGCCCACCAGGGCAAAACCAATGCCGATAATGATTTCATCGAAGTTGCGAATACGGTCTTTCAGAACCAGCTTGAGCGAAATCAACAGGAAAAGGCACAGTGGAATAATCGCACGCAAGGCTTCGAGCGCAGCGCCTCTCATTGTCGCCGCTATATCTGTTTGCGGATCCCAGCCATCGCCGGCAGCGACGAGTGAGCCGCGCTCCGGTGGTTTGGCCAAAACGATCGTGGTGTCGCGCAAGACGATGCGGCCTTCTTCAAGCGACTGTTCGCCACCCTCAAAGTAGATTGCATAGTCGTCTGGCAGCTTTTGCTCTGCGAGAAAAGCTGCGAACTCCTCGTCGGTAATACCCCCGGGCTGCCTTGCCAATGGCGCTGGACGAGCGCTGCTTTGTTCGAGGGCGTGTGGCTTTGCCTGGTTTTCCGCACCAATCGTGTAGTTGCCAGTAGAAGCGTGGTACAGGGCGAGTATCAGCACCGCCAGCACGGGAAACAGCGAAGCGAGTGTAACGATGCCAAAGCCTGCATTCTTTACGTCGCCGTCGCCGACAATACGGCACACGCCGACACCCAGCGCGAGCACCAGCGGCACGGTAACGGGCCCGGTTGTCACTGCACCGCAGTCCCAGGCCAGGCCCAGCACCGGTTGCAGCAAAGGATTAAGGTTGGCGATGAGGGTTAGCACAATGAGCAGGCTTACGCCGGGCACGATCAGGTATTTCAGCGACCAGCCATAAAAAAAGCGCAGCACACCGAGCAGCACGGCAAGGCCAACACCAATGCCGACGCTGGCAACCAGCTGGTCGGCGAACTCGTTGAGCAAGCTGTATAGCAGCGGCGCGTCGCTTTGGTGCACACCTGCGCCGGCTGCACGCAACACCGCGATGGCGGGTTCCGCGAAGGTCGCGCCGAGGCCCAGCAGGAATGCGAAACCGAGAATCAGTGGCAGGCTGGAGTTGCGTGGCAATACAGCGCCCAGCGTTTCACCCAGCGGCATCAGCCCGATACGCAATCCCTCCATGAAAAACGTCAGGCCAACGGCCACAACCACGATACCGGCTGCAATCATGCTGGCATAGACGATTGGCAAACCGAGCACCACGATCTGGAAAAACAGCAGGTAAAAAACGATGAACCAGATTGACTTGACCTGCTCGGAAAATTTCTCGCGCAGGTAGGGCAACAGAATCGCCAGCGTGCCGGCAACTCCCAGCTGGACTGCGTTCGCTGCCCTTAAGTTATTTGACATGTTGCAACACGATAAGCAGAGCCTGTGGGCAAAGCAGGAAACTAGCGCGGAAGTTTACAGCAAAAGCGATAGCATCGCTCGCCAGCGCCCATCAACACACTGAACAACCTGATACAGGCAGGGGTATCATTACAGCCTCGCGCAAGGGCCGCTGCGCGGCCCTGCATTAAACGCGGCCAGCCTTTACTTGATGAATAACATCTCGCGATATTTGGGCAATGGCCAGAGTTCATCAGAAACTTCGGCTTCCAGCTTGTCGGCATGTAACCTGACGTCGTCCATTAAAGGTCGTATTTCATTGGCGCTGTACAGCATATGTTCGTCAACCGAAGCAAACTCATGTTTTTCCAGTGCTGTGCCAAGCCTCGAGACTGCATTCATCATAGCGTTTGCCTCCGTGGCAACGGTTTCCATCGCGGCAACGTCCAGCGTAACAGCCATATTCGATAGGCCCGCCCGGGCCGCCGCGAGGCCTGACAAATAGTTAATTGCGGCGGGATAGATGATGGTTTTCGCCATTTCTACAACCAGCCTGGCCTCAACATCAATAGATAGAATATATTGCTCCGAATACACTTCGTAACGACTGTGCAGTTCCACTGGCGTTAATACCGCGGTAGATTCAAACAGTTCGATAACTTCGGGGTCATGCAAGGCTGGTAGTGCGTCCGCTGTGGTTGGAATATTTTTCAGGCCGCGCTCCTCTACGGCCATCTTGTGCCAATCGGCAGAGTAGCCGTCGCCGCCAAAAATGACGTTGCCGTGTTCGTCCATGAGTTCCTTGAGTACCGCGACAACCGCTGCAGTCTGGTCCTTGCCTTTCAGCGCAGTTTCGAGTTTTTCGGCAATCCAATCCAGAGAGTCCGCGAGGATCGTGTTCATAGCTACCAGCGGGCCGGAAACTGATTGTGCGGAGCCGACGGCGCGAAACTCAAAGCGGTTGCCGGTAAATGCGAACGGAGAAGTTCGATTGCGGTCGCCCGGGTCGCGCTCAAATTTCAAAATCTGTGACAAGCCAGTGTCCATGAGGCCGCCGCTTTCGCTGGTATCGAGCTTGCCGGCCTTGATATCATTGAACAGGCCTTCTAGTTGGTCACCCAGGTATACCGACAAGATAGCCGGGGGCGCTTCATTGGCGCCAAGCCGATGATCATTGCCTGCAGAGGCGATGACCGCCCTGAGCAAGGGGCCGAATTTGTGTACGCCACGAATTACCGCGCCGCAAAACAGCAGGAAGTTCAGATTATCGTGTGGTGTACTGCCGGGGTCGAGCAGGTTGCCCTGGGTTGCGTTGCCGACTGACCAGTTGACATGCTTGCCGCTGCCATTCACACCGGCGAATGGTTTTTCATGCAACAGGCACATAAACCCGTGTTTTTTCGCCGTCGTTTTCAAAAGCGTCATCAATAATTGCTGGTGGTCAGAGGCGACGTTGGCCGCTTCAAAATACGGGGCGATTTCGAACTGGCCGGGCGCCACTTCGTTGTGATGGGTTTTTGCGGGTATGCCGAGCTTATACAGGCTGTTCTCAAAATCCTCCATAAAGGCCTGCACGCGCTCGGGAATGGCTCCGAAATAATGATCATCGAATTCCTGGCCTTTTGCCGGCGCTGCGCCAAATAGCGAACGACCTGCCAGTAACAGGTCGGGGCGGCAATTGGCAAAGTTCGCATCGACAAGAAAATACTCCTGCTCGGCACCGCAGCTTGAGTTGAGCGGTGCGATCTCGGTTTCGCCCATCAGCTTAAGCACCCTTTGCGCAGCTTTGTTCATGGCATCATTTGAGCGCAACAAAGGAATCTTTTTATCCAGCGCTTCACCGGTCCAGGACATGAACACGCTGGGAATCATCAGTGTCGCGCAATTACCGGTTTCCATGATGTAGGCAGGGCTGGTTGGATCCCATGCCGTGTAGCCGCGCGCTGCATTGGTCATGCGCAGGCTGCCGTTGGGAAAAGAAGATCCGTCGGGTTCGCCCTTGATCAACAGGCTGCCATTGAATTCTGTAATCGCCCTGCCATCGGGGCTGGTAATAATGAATCCGTCGTGCTTTTCTGCCGTGGCATTCGTCATGGGGTAAAAGATATGCGAGAAAAATTTTGCGCCTTTTGAGAGCGCCCAGCTTTTCATTGCCGCGGCGACATCATCAGCTGCCTCAGCGTCCAGCGGCGCGCCGGTCGAAACCGTTTTTTGCATCGCCTTGAACGCACTTCTTGACAGCGTTTCCTCCATAGTGGCGAGACTGAAAACATTGCTGCCCCATATTTCGCTGAGTGGCTTGGTTTTATCCATGGCTGATGCGGTTCGATCGGTTATCGCCTGGATGGTCTGGATTCGGCTTTCATTCGCTTTCATGGTCTTCCCTCGCGGCTGCAGTGCTGGTCACTTCTCACATATGCCTCAGCAAGAATCGAACCTGTTTTGTAATGTCGACAGATATTTTTTTGTGCGAAGAACTGTAGGTCGATGCGGAAAGCATTCGACATGCCAAGCAGGGCAAGATTAATTCAAGATGTTTGACGTAAGTCTATGATATTGCAATATATAACTGGCGTGTAATACTTTTGGTCAGGAATTTGCCCTGCAATCTCATACATTAAGTCGATTTCAGGCATCGAGCGCAGCGACATTATAGGCTTCGGCAAAAGTTGGATAATTGAATACAGCGCCGCATAAATAATCGAGTGCGCCGCCGAGTGCGATAATTGCCTGCCCGATATGCACCAATTCGGTTGCACCCTCACCAACAATGTGCGCGCCGAGCAAGCTTTTGTCCTCCGGATGAAACAGTAATTTCAGCCTGCCATCGGCGCCACCCTGTATTTGCCCGCGGGCAATTTCACGCAGGCAGCGTCGCAGTAAAATACGCCTGCACTGGACGGTTGTTTGAAAAGGGCAGGCGACAATTGGGCAAAGCAGATGGATAGAACTAAAGCATTGCGAAGTAAGAAACCTGCAAGGAGTAAAGCGGTCAAAAACGGTGCGCCAGGTAAAAAATGCGTGAAAAGGCGCATTCCAACAAAACATCGGGCATGAAAACCGCGGGTCTTGAAGATGCGCAACATCATTCGGGAGTATGCTATTTATGACGTCAAAAGAAGAGTTGGTCGAGCGGCACATTCGAGAATACCAGTCGCGCCTGAAACATGTTGACGAGCTTTACCAGCAGGCGCATGAAGCCAGCAAGCACCTGCAAGGCGATCATCCGTCCAGGATTGAATTGACCAGAATCGCCGAGCAGCACGCCGACATGAAGGCGAAGGCCGAGGTCTTAAAAACCATGGACGTAGATAATTGGCGCAAGGAAACTATAGAAAATGCAGGTCCATTGGCCATTTGGGACATTCTGGCTCAAAAGCTTGAGGACTTTATCGAGCGGCATGGAAAATAAACCCTATTGCCGGCGACTTTATTCGTGGCGATCTTGTTCGTGGCGATCTTGTTCGTGTTGACGCTATTCGCGGTGAATTAATCAGTGTTGACTTAAGCAGTGTTGACCTAAGCAGTGTTAGACGCGCCCGCCAGGGCGAGCAAGCTGTTTGGTAGTACAATGAGCTTGTAGTAAGACCATGCATGCTTGCTGGAAAAATATGGCTGCAAATTGTTTACCTGTCCGCAAAGCCGGCATCTGGCGCTACTGGCGCTACTGGCTCTACGGCCTGTGGCTTGCCGTGCTGTCGAGCCAGTCGGTTGCCACCTTTGCCCAGTCGCGTGTATGGCTGCTGGACGTGCAGGGCGCAATCGGCCCCGCCACCGCCGATTACATCAATCGCGGTATGGCCGCTGCGATCGCCGATAATGCGAACCTGGTTGTCCTGCGCATGGATACACCGGGCGGCCTCGACAAGTCGATGCGCGTCATCATCAAGCAGATTCTTGCTGCACCGATTCCGGTCGTGACCTACGTAGCACCCGCCGGCGCGCGTGCCGCCAGCGCGGGTACTTTTATTTTGTATGCGAGCCATATCGCGGCAATGGCACCGGCGACCAACCTCGGTGCAGCGACACCGGTGCAGCTTGTGCCTGTTGGTACGCCCAAATCCCGACCGGGCAAGCTACCCGACCAGCTGCCTGGCCAGGGCGAGCAGGGCGGCGTTGGGTCTTCTCCGGGCAGTGCGAGCGAGGGACAGCGCGCCGACTCGGCGATGGAAAACAAAGTGCTCAACGACGCGGTAGCCTACATTGAAGGTCTCGCCGACCTGAGAAACCGCAACCGTGATTTCGCGGTCAGAGCGGTGCGCGATGGCGCGAGTCTTACAGCATCCGAGGCGCTGAAGAATAACGTTATCGATATTGTCGCCGAAAGCCTCGACCATTTGCTCGATCAACTCGACCAGCGCAGTGTTGCGCTGGCGGATGGCGAGCAGGTGCTGGAAACCGCAAGCACCACCATCACGCGCTACGCACCGGATTGGCGTAACCGGTTTTTGTCGGTGATAACCGACCCCAATGTTGCCTATATCCTGATGCTG
>JBATGO010000057.1:0-8651 GCA_049665845.1 Pseudomonadales bacterium
CCTCAGCCACCTGGCTCATGCGGGCACCATCTCATCCCGCAAAGAGGGGCGCTCGGTCATTTATTCCGCCAATTTCGATGCAATACAAAACCTGATTGGCTTCATGGTCAAGGATTGCTGCAGTGCAGAATATGCCAGCATTCGTGAGGACAGGCGCAAAGGTTGCTCGATCATCGAACTGGCGGATTATTGTTGTGAAACAGGCGCGAAATAAAAAATGATTAAAAACGTTCTTGTGCTTTGCACCGGCAATTCCTGCCGCTCAATTATGGCCGAGGCGCTCATCAACGCACTCGGTAAAGGGAAATACCTGGCGCAAAGTGCGGGCAGCAACCCTGTTGGTTATGTCCATCCCAAGTCCATCGAGACGCTGGGCCGTCATGGTATCGACATTGACGCCCCTCGCAGTAAGTCCTGGGATGAGTTTGAAAATAAATACATCGACCTGGTGATCACCGTATGCGACCAGGCGGCGAGCGAGTCCTGCCCGGCGTTTTTTGGTAAACATGAAAAATTGCACTGGAGCACACCTGATCCTGCGAGCGAACAGGGATCGGAGAGCGAGATCGATGCAGCGTTCGACAATGCCTTTAGCATGCTCAAAAAGCGGATAGAAAAAGAATTGTTATGAGCCACGAATCAACAGCTGCGATGGGCGGCTTTGAACGCTACCTTTCCTTTTGGGTTGCTCTTTGTATTACCGGCGGCGTCGGTTTCGGCGCAATGTTGCCAAACGTGTTTCAGGCCATCGCCTCTATTGAATTTGCCAGGGTCAACCTGGTCGTGGCGGTCTTCATCTGGGTGATGATTTATCCCATGATGGTGAACGTGGATTTCGCCTCTCTCAAGGATGTTGGCAAGAAGCCCAAAGGACTGTGCATTACGCTTGTTGTTAACTGGCTCATCAAGCCTTTTACCATGGCGGCGCTCGGTATCTTATTTTTTGAGCATATCTTTGCTGGCCTGGTTGATCCGCAAACCGCCAAGGAGTACATCGCGGGGATGATCCTGTTAGGTGTTGCGCCATGCACAGCCATGGTTTTTGTCTGGAGCCAGCTTGTCCGCGGCGATGCAAACTATACGCTGGTGCAGGTTTCGATCAACGACATCATCATGGTATTTGCCTTTGCCCCTATCGCGGCGCTATTACTGGGTGTCACGGACATCGTTGTACCATGGGAGACCCTTCTCCTGTCCGTGCTGCTCTATGTAGTGATTCCACTTATTGCCGGGTACGCGACGCGAAAAATGCTGGATGGCTCCGGGGACAAGAAGCGCATTGACGCTTTCACAGCAAAGATAAAGCCTTTTTCGGTGATGGGTTTGCTTGCAACCGTAGTCCTGCTGTTTGGTTTCCAGGCGCAGACAATCCTGGACAAGCCCATGATTATCGCCTTGATTGCGATTCCCCTACTCGTTCAAAGCTACGGGATATTTTTCATTGCCTATGGATGGGGATATCTCTGGCATGTGCCGTTCACGACCGCGGCGCCTGCAGCGTTGATCGGCACCTCGAATTTCTTCGAACTGGCCGTCGCGGTTGCAATCAGTCTATTTGGGCTCAACTCAGGCGCGGCACTGGCAACTGTGGTAGGGGTATTGGTAGAAGTGCCTGTTATGCTATCGCTTGTTGCGATTGCTAACAAAACCCGACAGCATTTCGCCTAGTCGTCCTGTTACCCACGCAAGTATTTCGCCGACTGAATCACCCCCGAATAGCTCAAGCACGTCCCCGAGGAGCGTGGCATCCTAAAAAAGCCGCTGCAGATTCAATTGATCGACACAACACCCATGTAAAAATATGGGTTTACGGAGGGTCATCCAATGAAGCGAATGTTCACCGTACAAGAAAAGGAACTTATTTTTAATGCATTGTAACGGGGGCAATTCAGCAGGCCTTACAATTTGGGTGAGTTCGCCTGGCAATATCGCTTTAGACACTGAACACAAGCCTGCACAATTTCATCAATATGTCATACCGATGTCACACAGCCTACCTGCACCCGATCTAGTCTGGGTAGTATGCAGCTACTGCACCGACTATCCCTGTTCGATCAAAAGCTTTTCCTTTGGCTGAACAAAAAATCACACTCCAGGCTAAGGCTTGTCCGGACTGCGCAGCTCCTGTCCCGGACCGGTGATGGATATGCACAGGTCCTGCTGCCATTTTTATTTAACGTCACTGGAAAACCTTTTGCGCAGGAGTTTTTCCTCAAGCTTGCCTGCGCGCTGGTTCTCGAGCGCACGGTGTACTTTACGTTGAAGAACACGCTGAAACGCAGGCGTCCGCCTCAGGCAATTCCAGGCTTTTCAGCGACAATTATTGCCTCTGATGAATTCAGCTTTCCTTCCGGACACACTTCCGCAGCCTTTTTGCTTGCCGTAATTACTGCGGCTTTCCACCCCGGGTTATCTTACATGATGTTTATATGGGCGGCACTGGTCGGCCTGTCACGCATCGCACTGGGCGTACACTTTCCTGCTGACATAGTAGCTGGAGCAATACTGGGCTCGGCTATCGCATTGCCATTTGCCGGGATTCAGTTCTGGCTATGAAAATTCTCTACGGCGTACAGGGCACCGGTAACGGACACATAAGTCGCGCCAGGATGATGGCGAAACATTTCACCAAGCTTGGAGTTGAAGTTGATTACCTGTTTTCAGGAAGGGCTGCAGATAAATACTTTGATATGGAGCCATTCGGCGACTACCAGGTGAAAAAAGGGCTGACTTTCCACAGCAAGAACGGCGAGGTCAGTTATCTGCGCACGGCCCTGGTCAACAATCTCTGGCGATTCTTTCGGGACGTAGCATCACTGGAACTCCAGGCATATGAACTGGTGATATCCGACTTTGAACCGGTGACCGCATGGGCGGCAAAGTTGAGCCGAAAACCGGTTTTGGGTATCGGACACCAGTACGCATTCGGGAAGCAAACGCCTGTTGCTGGCGCTAACCCAATTGCCAGAATCGTAATGCGACTGTTCGCACCGGCCAACCCCGTAATCGGGCTTCACTGGAAACGCTATCAGCCGGACATCTTGCCCCCTATTGTTGACACATCTCTCAAGCGGTCATTGAGGCAGGGGGACAAACCGGAAATCGTCGTTTACCTTCCATTTGAAAACCAGGCATCAGTGATTCAGTTTGTCTCCGGCTTCGACGATTTCAGGTTTCTGGTGTACTCGCCGGAACTGAAAAATGAGGATGTCGGCTCTATAGGGCTTAGAAAAACATGTGTCGGTGGCTTCCGGCGCGACTTACAATCTGCAAGCGGCGTAATCAGTAATTCAGGGTTTGAACTGATCAGCGAATGCCTTCACCTTGGCCTTCCGGTTCTTACCAAGCCGCTGCACTCGCAGATGGAGCAGCAGAGCAACGCCAAATCACTACGGATTGAGGGCCATGCGACAGTGATGGAAACCCTGCACCGTTCCACCTTGCGCAGATGGCTCGATTCGCTTGAGGTGAAACCACCCCGTTACTATCCCGATATTGCTGAAGCGATCGCGAAGTGGATTTACGAGGGCCGGCGATCCTCAATAGAAGCGCTCAGCCTCGCCTTGTGGCGGCAGCCAGTGCAGCCAACGGTTGAAAATGAAAACCTGGTTCCAGGCTGCGTCTCATCCTAAACCGATCTTGCCCAGCCAACGAGTCCAGCTTGGCCCAACATATCGTTGAGAAATCATAGGCTTATAGCGATTGGAGCGTCCGACCCCGGGATATTCGGGCGACTCTGTCGAGTGGGGATTTTAGGCTTGGGCGGGTCACCGGGCATCGGACGGTCTATCGAAGCGATACACACCACGAAGTTTCTTCCCTCGAAGCTTGAACTAGCCAGCCCAGCCATGTCTAATTAATCTATGCGCAAAATAGCGAATCGAACGGGCACCTGGGTCAAACTACTGATTCTCGTGTTCGTTATATTCAGGGCCACACTCGCCGATGCAGCCTGCTGTATCGAGTCTGCGCCTGCTGAACACGAAATTGAGCAATCAATGCCCTGCCATGGCAGTGAAGATCAAACGACAAAGATAGATATAGACTCCAGTTGCTGTGAAGCCTGTGTTGCCGCATTGCCTGCCAACGAACCCACCGAAAGTTCAATTTCTCTGCCGGGTGAACCAACCACTCTTCGCCAGATCGCGTATTCAGCGCTTCAAATCGCACCCCCATTACGCCCACCCATTGTTCTCCTGAGTTGATTGTATACGCCCTCACTGGGCTAAACATTTACAAGCAATCAAGGTGAACACCATGTTTCGATTACGTTTGTTGGTCGGCCTGCTTGGCGCCGTCCTGTCTGTTTCTGTGCTCGCTACAGAATATGTAGTGCAAGTCAATGGTATCGTCTGTGAGTTCTGTGCGTTTGGCGTTGCCAAAAACATTCGGAAACTCGATTTTATTGACTCCAGCCGCCTGCAAAAGGGCGTCCGTGTCGATATTGAAAATCAGCAGGTATTTGTTGCAGTAAAGGATGGCTCTGAACTCGATGAGGCCGTTTTATTCAAGGCTATTGTCAAGGGCGGCTATGACCCGATTTCCATAGCCCGGGTATCAGAAGTTCAAAATCAGGGAGTTGTCGAACCATGAAAGGTCCCGTACTCCTGCTTTTGTGTATTGCTTTACCCTGGCAGCTGGCCGCGCATCAGCCGGTAATGGATATGGCCCCAAGGTGGAGTGGCGGCTATGGTATCCAGACACGTGTCGAACATGCCAACTCTGCTTCAAAGACCTGGCTGGAAGGCGTTTACACATTCAAACCAGCAGTCCGCATGACGTTGAAGGTCCCTTATCAATCCGGCGACATTGGCGATTCGATATTTGCAGTACCGCTGAAACGCTACAGGAATGAGGGAGCTTTTACATCGAACTGGAGCATCACGCCCTCGGTGAAAGCACCAACCGGCGGCGGGAGTAGCTGGGAAACCGGTGCAGGCATTAGCTATAGCTCTGAGTCGAAATCGCTCTATCAGCTTTACGACTTGTACACACTTGGCAGCACCAATGGACTGGATATCAATGTAGGATGGGTTTTTGCCGATGGGGCGGGATCCTCGTGGTTTACATTGTGGGATGTCTCAGCCGTAGATTCACCTGCCGGCCAACGCTTGCTAAGCGGGCCCGTATTGGTCTATTTCCATCAAAACATCATATGGCGCGCTGAGTACAAATTTGAAGTTCGCGATGATGACGAGCAATGGGATGGTGACTTCCTGAGTTTTGGTATCGGTATGGTGTTCTGAGGGCGATGCGATGAGAAAACCTGTTTCATGGACATGGATTCTGCTGTTTACCACGTCGGGAACACTTGTCTGCTGTGTTATACCGATTCTGTTGGTTTCGCTGGGCTTTGGTGCGGTGGTTGCGACAATGGCCTCTTCAGCATCGTGGCTGGTTGCGCTGAGTCAATACAAGGGCTGGATGTTTATTGGATCCGGATTATTTATAGCACTGGCTGTATTTGCTGTTTACCGATCCGGAAGGGCTTGCCCCGCAGATCCAGAACTGGCCTTGGCCTGTGATCGGGCAGACAAATGGAATCGCAGATTCATCAATTTATCGGCAGCAATGTGGTGCATTGGGTTCCTGGCCGCTTACGCGCTACCGCTTGTCTATAGAATCTAGCCTGGCCGGTTGAAGGCATGAAAAACACCTGTACGATTATTTGCCCAATCTGTGGCCACAAGTGCGTAGAGCTGATGCGAAAAGATGCATGCCAATTTTTCTACCAGTGCAAGGGCTGCTCTGGAGTGCTTCAGCCAGTAGCTGGCGATTGCTGTGTGTTTTGCTCCTTTGGCGATACGCCTTGCCCGCCGAAGCAGGATCAATCTGAAAGGTGCTGAAACCATTGCATGCAGCGCTCACCAGAATCTATTCCCGCTCCAACATGGCACGATCGATTGAATACGCTGCGAGTTGATTCTGTCGAATCATCCGACGAATCTCTTTTACGTACGCATCACCACGCTGTGAATACATGGTCAATCCGCCGGCGAGTTCGAAGCCCGTAGGTTTTTTATGCTGTTGTCGATAAACAGCACGAAGCTTGCGTAGTTCCAGGTAAGCCGATCCAGTATTGATCGTATGAATGTAATAAGTAATTCCATCCTTTACTGTTTTGAAAACCTTGACTTCGTGTTTGGTACCAGCTTCGCGGCGCTGCGGCTTTAATCCACAGCCAGCCTTGAAACACCAGATTCCAAAAAAATTGTTTCCCTCTCGAGCGAAACGCGATGCACCCCAGGCAGATTCATTGGCCGCTTGCGCGAGTACAAGCGAGGCCGGAACAACATCAACACGCACTAACAGGTCATCGAAAAACTGGTCGTTCAGCTCGCCAGTTGCATCAACATCGTACCGATCTGCAATTTTGGCCAGACGCTCCAATGCACCGCTTCCCGGTTTTCCTGTCCGCAATTCATCACGTACCGCGCGAACATGAGAGCGGTCCGACCACACCTCATCATTCGCTCGCCTGACGTTGGGATTCATGTACTTGAAAAAGGCAGCCTTTTTTATCTTTCACATCGACGTACTGGGAGAAATCTGGCAGCTCTTCCGCAGAAGATCGTTCCTTGACCTGCCGAACCGCATCGCGCAGCAAAGTCATCACCTTTACGGATATCGTCTCGGCCGAAGGCTCCTGATGCACGGGAGCCTCTTGACTGCAGGCATAACAAGCATTTGCCAGAAGAATAACCAAAAAAAGTTTCCGAATCATTTCGTTATCCTATTTAAGCTGTCTTCCGTGTACAGCAGTCTCAAGCGCTAATGGATGCCCCCAACAGGTTGATTCTACCTATTTTGTACCGGTTAACCTGCCAGCGCCCCTGTTGGTCGCAAACCCGTTTCCCTGGGGATCAGCCGGTTGACAAAGGATCAGGTCGGTTATAAGATGATCAACGAAATAGCGGTACCCCCATGCCGTTGGAGTCACCCCTGACTCAAGCTGTTTACAATCGTTACACGCCTGGCACTTGATAATTGTCTGTTTTTCTAGACAGGGTATTGTTTGGTGCGAGATTTATAACTGGCTGTAAACATTCATTAGAGTCACCTCTAATGTAAAAGAACAAATCCCTGGAGAAATTTTTTCGATCCTGAATCGATGGAGTTTCTCAAGCGTGAAAAAAATTCTGACCCCCCTGCTCGGCACACTCTTGCTGTTGTTTGCCCACCCGAGTTTTGCCACTTTTTATTCTCAAGACGACTCGCGCACCAGTGCCTCTGACCTTGCTGAGCATGAATTTAACGGGTTGGGCGCGAAGAGCGGCGAGTGGCTGAGTAAAGAGAGCAATCGCAATAATCAGCTGGAAGCCTTGAAGCAAAAAATACGAGACAAGCAAAAACAAGGATCAAGGCTGCGCGACGATAAAAAATACGCGCTTCAGCAATGGAGCAAGCCAGACTTTAAACAATACGATCACAAATTTTGGTCGCGTGACGACTTGAATAAGGCGATGCAATGCTGGTTAGCACCCCATTTGCACGAAGACAAGGAATTCGTTAATCGCCACTGGAAAAATCACGTCGACAAGTGGAAGCAGCACAAGCATTACAAACACAAGTGGCAGAAACCCTGGCCGGACAAGCCCTCCGAGGTTCCGTTGCCCGCAGCTGCCTGGCTACTCGGTTCTGCACTGCTGGGCCTTACCGCCATTGGCAGGCAGCGCACTGAGCCAGTTTAGACAAGTATATAAATCGGGTATCAAGGACAATCCCCGCAACAAGATTTCGTTAGCGTGCTCCCCTGCTGGTAGACGAAGTAAGAAATTGAACAGGCTAGTGCAGCCAGGTCCAATCTCAATAACAATCTAATCAATGCTTAATTTTGGAGAGTATGAAAATGAAACTTAAAAATAGAATTTTATCTACGGCTATTGCGAGCTCAGCGGCATTCATATCGTTGAACGCATCGGCAGTAAATACCTACAGCCAGAACTTTGAAGGCCTGGATAAAGATGCTGTCAACGCACTTGAGGCTGACGGCTGGAAGATATTTGGTGTTGATCCCGTAGGCCAATACGGCCCATTTCCCGCACCTAACGGTGGCCCCGCTTTTTCTGCCATCGATGCAGGCCAAGGTGGCGTAGATCAAGGCGCGCAGCAACTTTCGATTTACAGTGATTACAACAATCCCAACCACGACCCAATCGCCAATAATGGCCCGGTTGTGACAAGGGTCTTTCAGGAGCAGTTCAATAACATCACTGCCACTGACGTGGGTAACACGTGGTACTGGTCGTTCGATTACAAGAGTGGCAATATCGAGGGCGCTTCAACAGCAGGAGCCTTCATCACAACGCTTGATCCCAACAACGGCTATGCCTCCACGAATGACTTCTCGTTTACCACCGGCACCAGCGACCTTTGGCAGTCAGGTTTTCTTTCTCTTACCATCGATGACAACCTGATAGGCAATATCCTCCAGTATGGTTTCCAGACCTCAGCGGATCTGTATCAAGGCTCGGGCGTCTTTTACGACAACGTGAGCTTTTCACAGACATCGCCTGTGCCATTACCTGCCGCCGCATGGCTGTTCGGCTCAGCACTCGCTGGTCTCGTAGCTGCTCGTCGAAAAAAATAAAGCTTGCTTCAGCCGACTCTCGATAATAAGGGTCGTGCTGAATCCACGAGCATTTACATAC
>JBATGO010000058.1:0-5306 GCA_049665845.1 Pseudomonadales bacterium
CGCGAAATTGGCGAAGATGAGATGGCAACCTTGCGTGACCTGGCTTTAATGGTCGAATCGGAATTGCAGGCAATTGCCCTGACCGAAGCACACAGTGAATTGCTTGAAGATCTGCGAGAAGCCGAGCGCGCTGCATTGATCGACCCGATGACGCGAACCTGGAACCGGCGCGGGGGCGAACAGCTGCTGCAGCGTGAATGGGAATCGATGCAGAGAAAATCTGCACCGTTAGCGATTGCGATTCTGGATATCGATCATTTCAAAAAGGTCAACGATACCTACGGGCACGATGCCGGCGACGAAGTCATTCGCCAGGTATCGAAAACATTACTGAAAAATTTACGTCCCTCTGACCTGCTGTGTCGCTGGGGCGGCGAAGAATTTTTATTGCTATTTCCCGAATGCGGTGAGGCTGATGTCAATTTCGCTCTATCGCGATTGATCAAGGCAGTTGGCGAGTCTGTTGCCGAAACCGCGGCCGGGGCTTTGACGGTAACCGCGAGTATCGGTGCGGTGGTGACAGTCCCGATCGCGGCTCACTGTGCAGATGATTTCGTCAAATACGCGGACACCGCGCTGTACGAGGCGAAGGAAAATGGACGCAATCGATTCGAGATGTACGATTTCGACCAATCCGACGGCAAAGTCGTCGGTTTTTGACATAAAAATGGGGTCAGTGTAAAAATCATTTTTTGACCAGTGAGGTATTTGATCAAAAAATGATTTTTACACTGACCCCAAATTTGGTAGCGGGGGCTGGATTCGAACCAACGACCTTCGGGTTATGAGCCCGACGAGCTACCAGACTGCTCCACCCCGCAATTGTAAGCGAGGGGACAGTTTACTTAATTGACATGAGCGTCAACCAAGTAACCTGTCCCCAAACCGGTCGCGCATAGTATGGCGGCCCCGGTCGATCGTCAAGCGCCGCAGCACTTCTTGTACTTTTTACCGCTGCCACAGCTGCAGGGGTCATTGCGGCCAACCTTGCCCACCGCGATTTGCTGCCCATCGCAGAAATACCATACATCGTCGACACGCTTGAAATGCGAGCGTTCGTTGTGCCGATGCGTTTCGCCATCGCCGTCTACATAAACCGCGCTGAATTCAACGCTGCCTACTTTGTCGGTTGCGCCACCAGCCTTGCAACCCAAAATTTTCAACCCCTGCCATGCAGAGCTCTCAGCCCATTTTTTGGTGGCATCGAAATCGAAAGCCGAGCGACCATCGGGATGCAGCGAGTCGTGCAGGAAATCGATTTCGGCCTCAGCGTACGCGCTATAACGAGCGCGCATCAGCTCTTCGGCCGTGCTCGCATTGCGTGAACCACGGATTATCGGCTCACAGCAGTTCTCGAAGCCTGTGTCGGCACCGCAGTGGCAGTTGCCCATAAAAGTTACTCAATGATTATTGATGGCGGTAATTTTGCCAAAGCCGCCGCGATTAAAAAAGCCTGTGCGATTGTAACGGTAAAGTTCGATAAAATTTGCTGTATAAAAGCAGGTCACGATTGTCGGCCAAAGCCATCGATTCGCACCAGCATTGCGCGCCTGCCAGGGCGCTCCACTCCCGGACACTGCACACTATGCCAGACGGCCGGCAATTCGACGACATTCGACCCTATCGCGATGATGAAACCGCCGCAGTGCTGCAGCGCGTGATCGCCGACAACGAATTTGTTGACCTGCTTGGCCAGCTTCGGCTGCCAGCGATGTACAAACCACTTAGGCTGCTGGCCCGACCGTTGCTGCGGCAATGGCTGAAGCGACGCACCGGCAATATGCGCTGCATCGCCGACGTGCAAATCGCGGTCGAGCAATACGTCACGCGTGTGATCGCGCAGTCGATGTCCGGGTTCCGGGTGCACGGGCTGTCGGGGCTCAAACTGGACGCCGCGCACCTGTACATGAGCAATCACCGCGATATCGCCCTGGATCCCACGCTCACCAATTACGCACTGCACCACAACGGCGGCAACACGCTGCGGGTGGCCATAGGTGATAACCTGCTCAGCAAACCCTTTGTGGCCGACCTGATGCGGCTGAACAAGAGTTTTGTGGTGCGACGCAAAATAGCCAAGCCGCGCGAGCTGCTGCGCGCGCTGGGTACGCTGTCGCAGTATATCTGGCACTCGCTGCACGTCGATCGCGAGAATGTCTGGATCGCGCATCGCGAGGGTCGTGCCAAAGACGGCTTTGATCGCACCGAGCCGGCCATTATCAAAATGCTCACCCTGGCCAAGCCGAAAAGCACAGCGTTTGCCGAGTACATCAACTGCCTGGGTATCGTGCCGGTGAGTATCTCTTACGAATACGATCCCTGCGATGCCATGAAGGCGCGCGAAATTCGCCTGCTCAGTGAAACGCGCAATTACCAGAAGCAGGAGCACGAAGATCTGGCCAGCATTGGACTTGGTATTACCGGCTTCAAGGGCAGGGTCGACCTGGTATTCGGCGAACCGCTGGTCACAGCAGCCGACAGCGCCGAGGCCGTAGCGCGCGAACTCGATGCGCAGATCGTGCGGAATTATCGCCTGCACGCCACCAATGCGCTGGCCTATGCGCGGCTCTACGGTGAGCAGGCCTGGTCGAAAGCCAGTGCAGTACTGGCCGCCAGCGAGCCGGATAACCCCATTCCCACACCGGTACACAGCCAGGCCGCCGAGTTCAATACGCGCATTGATGCCATGCCAGCGCCAGATCGCGACATGGCGCTGCACATGTACGCCAACCCGGTGCTGCACAAACTGTACTTTATTGATGCCGACGCACACCCGTTGCCGAAGGATGCACCCTGAACCGCGCATACTTTAGCGGTTGCCGTTACAATAGCGTGCCGACCGGTCAGCAACCGGGTAAACCAACAGACCTTACGCCAAAACACGTTACGCCAATTCCTGCCACGCCAATCCATGTCACCCTGATTCATGACATGATAGCCACGTCACGGTAACGGAGTACCCAGACGTTATGCCAGCACTCAGCGAACAACAAAAGCAGGGCATCCAGCAAAGCTACAGCAGCTGGCTTTCCAGCAACGGTTACCGCGCGCGGCGCAGCCAGCGCGAAATGATCGCCATCATCGCGCGGATGCTGGCCGGTATCGAGCGCGACGGTGAGGGCAACCGCCAAAGCGACTGCAACGCGCATCTTGCTTTGATCGAAGCGGGCACCGGTACCGGCAAGACCATCGCCTATGCGTTGCCGGCGTTACTGATGGCGCGCGAACTCGACAAGCGCCTGGTACTGTCTACCGCCACCATCAACCTGCAGGAACAGCTAATAAGCAAGGACCTGCCCGACCTCGCCGCCAACGCCGGCATCGAATTTACCTACGCCCTGGCCAAGGGCCGCCAGCGCTATCTGTGCGTTAACAAGCTCAAACTGCGCCTGGCTGATGCGGCGCGCGACAAGAGTGAACTCACCTTGTTCCCCGACGAAGAGAGCGGGCTGGGCGAGCGCGAAGTGGCCGCGCTGCAAAAACTCGACCAGCACTATCACGCGAACCAGTGGGACGGCGACCAGGACAGTCTCGGCGAGGCAGTAACCGGCGAACACTGGCGACTGGTGGCGGCCGACCGGCCCAGCTGCAGCGGCAAGAAGTGCGTGCACTACAACAATTGCGCGCTGTTTCGTGCCCGCGACGCGGTGCGCAGCGCCGACGTGATCGTAGCCAACCACGACCTGGTACTGGCCGACCTGGCCGTCGGGGGCGGCGCGATTTTGCCACCGCCTGAGCAAACCATTTTCGTGTTCGACGAAGCCCACCATTTGCCCGGCAAGTCGCGCAATCACTTCAGCGCGCGCATGTCGCTGGCCGGAGAGTCCGGCCACCTGCTGCAAACCCGCAAGGTGATGGCGCGTATTCTCAGCTCGCGACAAGCCAGTAAAAATGCGCCGGACGAGTTCGACAGCATCAACCGCGACCTCGAAACGGTCGACAACGCCTTAACCGCGGCACTGGAAAACGCCGGCTACATGCTGCGCGACCTGGCCGCGAGCGTGCCACTGGATGAAGCCAACCGGCTGCGTTTTGCCAATGGCGATGTGCCGCCCGAACTGGGCGAAGGCTTTGCCGAACTGTGTGACTGCTACCGCGCAAGGCAGGGGCTGCTGCAACGCCTTGCCGATGCCTGCAGCGCCCGGCTCGGTAGCGCCGACAACGGTGACGCAGTAAATATCGATGCGGGCGGGCAGGGCAGCGACGCAGGCAGGTCCACCACCGCTGGCAGCTGGGATGTGCATTTCGGCGCGGTAGGGCAACTGCAACAGCACTGCGATGCGGCGCTGGCGGTGTGCAGCAGCTATGGCCGTGCCGGTAAAAACGATGGCCACACTACAGACGCATCGGTACAACAGGTTCGCGACGACAGCGACAGCAGCGACGACCACGCGCCCTCCGCGCGCTGGCTGCAAACCGAGGAGCGCATCGACGGCATGGACGTGGTGGTGAGCAGCGTGCCGCTTTCCACGTCGAATATTCTGCGCGACCTGTTATGGAAGCAATGTTTTGCCGCGGTGCTGACGTCGGCAACGTTGGCGCCGCTGGGTAACTTCCGGCATTTCATGCGTCGCATTGGCTACAGCAATGAAGACAGCGCACACATTATTCACGGCCAGCTCAATTTTGCAGGTGCTGAATTCTATGTGCCAGCAATGCTCAGCGAACCTGGCAATGCCAGTGCACACACCGAGGAAATTATCGCGCTGTTGCCCGAACTGCTGGCCGATGCGCTGGCCAACGCCAGGGGCGCGCTGGTTTTATTCTCTTCGCGAGCGCAAATGGAAGCGGTGCAGCAGGGCCTGCAATCAATACTGCCGGCGCAATTACTGGTGCAAGGCAACAGCTCGCGCCAGGCGCTGGTCGAAAAGCACAAGCAAACTATCGACGCGGGCGAGGCCAGCGTGATCTTTGGCCTGGCGAGTTTCGCCGAGGGCCTGGACTTGCCCGGCGATTACTGCACCGAAGTGGTGATTGCCAAGCTGCCGTTTGCGGTGCCCACCGACCCGGTAGATGTCGCGATGGGGGAGTGGGTTGAAGCGCGCGGCGGCAACGCTTTTGCCGATATCAGCTTGCCCGAGGTATCGATGCGCCTGATGCAGGCCAGTGGCCGCCTGCTGCGCAAAGAGTCCGACTCAGGTCGCGTGACACTGCTGGATACGCGCAGCGTGCGCAAATACTACGGCACGCAATTACTCAAGGCGCTGCCGCCTTTCCGGTTGGCGCTGGAAAGGGCCTGAGTAGCAGATTTTTTCACGTTCATTGTAAAAAATTTCGCAGCGTCGGCAAGGCTGCCCGTCTTGCAT
>JBATGO010000059.1:0-26059 GCA_049665845.1 Pseudomonadales bacterium
CCGCTATTGGGGTTACTTGGTATTGGGGGCATCAATGGGTACTTACTCGACAAACGAATTCAAAAACGGCTTGAAACTGATTCTTGATGGCGACCCTTGCAGCATTGTCGACAACGAAGTCGTCAAGCCGGGCAAAGGCCAGGCCTTCAACCGGGTCAGGCTTAAAAACCTGAAAACCGGAAGAACCTGGGAGAAAACTTTCAAATCGGGTGAATCGGTAGAAGCAGCGGATGTGCATGATACTGATATGGAGTATCTCTACAATGATGGCGAATTCTGGTATTTCATGGATGCCGAAACCTTCGAACAGTTACCTGCTTCAGTCGATGCGGTAGCAGATGCGAAGCTGTGGTTGAAGGAACAGGACAAGTGCATAGTGACGCTGTGGAACGGCGCGCCGCTTACCGTGACGCCGCCAAATTTTGTTGAGCTTGCCGTGGTCGAGACCGACCCGGGTCTGAAAGGAGATACTGCGCAGGGCGGCACCAAGCCTGCGACCCTTGCGAGTGGCGCGGTGGTGCGTGTACCGCTGTTTATTGAGGAAGGCGACGTGCTGAAAATTGATACGCGCACTGGTGCATACGTCTCGCGCGCCTGAAGCCATCGTGGCCGATCACATTTTGCACCACGCGATATCGATAATGCCGCTGCGAATGCCTGTGCATTCCGTTTTTTTTCACAACGTTCGAGCCACCCGTGCCGCGCATCGATAGCACCGGCGCCTGCCCTTTTACGCTTTGTCCCAACGATGCGCGTCAGCTGCTGGTGCGTCGCGCTGGCATACTGAATGCGATCCGTCATTATTTTTACCGGGGCGACGTTTTGGAAGTGACCACGCCGCAACTGGGGCGCTACCCTGTGAGCGATCCGCAGCTACAGAATTTCATCGTCGACAATCCGCTGGCTGCAGCCGGGTCTGCAGATAAATTTTACCTACAGACTTCGCCGGAGTCGGCGATGAAGCAGCTGCTCTCGAAGGGTAGCGGCAGCATTTACCAGCTTTGCCAGGTTTTTCGTGTTGACCCGCCAGGTGCCCTGCACGCAATGGAGTTCACCATGCTTGAATGGTACCGGCTGGGCTTTGGTTTCGATGGCATTATCCAGGATACACTGGCGCTGGTTGCCGAATTACTCGCACCGCGGCCACAGAAAGTGGTCGGCTATCGCGAGATATTTCTGCAAGTGCTGGATATTGACCCCTTCAATGTAACACCGGAAGCACTGCGCCGTGCTGCGCGCACGCGCGTTGATGCAAGTTTTGACGATGCAGATGATGCGGTGTGGCTTGACCTGCTGTTCAGCCACTGCATAGCACCGCAACTTGGCAGGGATTGCTTTACCGTTGTGCGCGATTTCCCTCCAGCGCAGGCTGCGATGGCGGCGCTGCACAATGATGAAGCGGGCAATAGTGTGGCTGCGCGCTTTGAAATGTTTATAGATGGCGTTGAGATCGCGAACGGGTATCGGGAGCTGACCGACTGGCGCGAACAGCAGGCCCGATTCGCAAACGATAACAGGCTTCGTGCATGCCGCGGAATTATGCAGGTACCCGTTGACGATGAATTATTGCAGGCTATGCGCGAGCGTGGCCTGCCTGAATGTGCGGGTGTGGCGCTTGGCGTTGACCGCTTATTAATGTTTGCAGAGTGAGTGCATCGCTGCAGCAGGGCACGACTCCACTTCTGGTTTGAATCGTTCTTATGTTGCCAGTGTGTCGCTGCGAATAATAAATTGTTGAGCCAGTAGAGTCGTATCTAAAGTAATTCGCCGATTAGCTGGCCCATGCGCAGTATGGCACCGGTCTGCAAGGTTTTGTCAAATTTTGCGCAACCCTGTGGAAAAAGCGCGATTACTGTAGAGCCCAGTTTAAAGCGCCCCATCTCATCGCCCTTGTTCAGCGCAATAGCGCGAGAGTAATCACTGATGCAGGCGGTTCTGGATTTCGGTGTAATCTGGCCGCTCCAGACGGTCTCGATGCCAGCCACGATTACCGCGCCGACCAGCACGAGGATAAAAGGGCTGGAGACACCATCGAAAACGCAAACAAGTCTTTCATTCCGCGCAAACAGGCCCGGTACATGTTTGCCGGTCGTCTGGTTTACCGAAAATAGTTCGCCCGGGACATAAATACTTTTTCGCAAGGTGCCCTCTATTGGCATGTGCACGCGATGATAATCGCGCGGCGCAAGGTAAACGGTTGCGAATTTGCCCCCGGCAAATTCCTCTGCGAGCTCCACGCTGCCGCCGAGTAGCGCGGCGAGCGAATATTGCTGGTTTTTTGCCTGCAGCAGGCGGCCATCGACTATTTCGCCCAATTCGCTTACCGCGCCATCGGCGGGTGCAACAATGCTGCCCGGGTATTGCGCAATTGCGCGTGCCCCTTCACGCAGCGGCCTGGTGAAGAATTCATTAAACGTTCCATAATCAGCGGCATCCTGTTTTGGCGTTTCAGTCATGTCGACGTCAAAATGCGCGATGAATCGCTCGATAAGAAAATTTTTTAACCAGTTGATATTGGTATCAGCCAGGTAGCCCGCGAGGCGGGATACCAGATGCTGCGGAAGCAGGTATTGCAATGTAATGAAGAGCCTGTCACCAGCGTTCATCTTGTTTTCACATGCTCCGGATTGTGATGCTGCATTGCCCGGGCAAGCCCGGTCCGGACTGGCTTTTGCCTGCGCATCTGCGCAAGCGTTTGCCAATCATATTTCACGGGTTGCCAGGATATGCCGGTAGCTGGCAACTCGCGATGGATGGATTTCGCCATTTTCTATTGCCGCCTGCAGGGCACAACCAGCGCTGACGCCATGCTCGCAATCGCGGAACTTGCACTGCAGTGTTTTTTCAAAAAATTCCGGCATGCCCTCGATAATATCCTGCGCGCTGAGGTGCCACAATGCGAACTCCCTGATTCCGGGCGAATCGATCAGTGCGCTTGGCTCCGCTGCGTCGCTTTGCTCAAGAAAATAGAGCCTGGCGTTGGTCGTGGTGTGCCGGCCTTTCACGTTGGCCGAAGAAATATCGCCGGTTGCGGCGACATGCTCGCGATACAATGCGTTGATGATTGATGATTTGCCGACACCCGACTGGCCGACCAGGATAGCCGTTTTGCCGTTTAACACTTTTTCGGCATCGAAGTAATCAGCAACAATATTTCCAGGTGTTTCGTTTGCTCTTCCTTTGCCGGGCGCGCCGCAGGCAGCGCGATCGTTGCGGGCTGGTTGAGATTCTGCAAGCGCAGAATAATGGTAGACGGGGTAGCCCAGTTCGCTGTACAGCGTGGTGAGGCTGGCGATTTCGGCGCTATGGGCAGCGCCTGCCTGCCCCGCGCCAAGTAAATCGCTCTTGTTGAGCAGCAGGGCTGCAGGTATGTTGGCGTTAGCGGCCGCAATCAGGTAGCGGTCCAGCAAATTGGCAATGGGTGCGGGCTCGGGCGAGAAAACCAGCAGCACCAGGTCGATATTCGCGGCGATGGGCTTCGCATCGCTATGTGGTCGCGGCCTGAGAATTACGCTTTCGCGCGGCTGCAGTGCCTCGACTACGGCGCTGCCGGTCGAGTCAGTTGCCTCACGCCACGCCACGCGATCGCCGCATACCACCAGCGGCAGGTTGGCGCGCAATTTACAGCGCCTTGCCTGGCTTGCAGGTGGGCTCGCAGCGGGTTGATCGGGCGCGACAATAATGTCGCCCCTGGCATTAATGGGCAGTACTTCGACCTCGTTGCCGTAATGGGCGATCACGAGGCCTGTTTCCAGCGATTCTGCATCGCCGGCCCTGGCCCGCTGGTCTTTGGCGATACGTGCCTGCTGCCGGTTGCTGAGTTTGCGTTTTGCCATGTCTGGTATTTTGTTGAAGCGACCGCGATACGGTAGCAATTCTTCATATTATGCACGCATTATCACGGCATCGCGGTGGCTATACTGGGAAGCCTGAAAAGGAGCAAGCAATAATGCAAGAATTGAATCGCCTGATCTGGATAGATCTCGAGATGACCGGGCTTATTCCCGAGCGGGATCGCATTATCGAGATCGCTACCATAGTCACGGATGCCGAACTGAGAACCATCGCGGAGGGCCCGGTACTGGCCATCAAACAGCCGGAACAGGCGTTGCTGGAGATGGACGACTGGAATACCAGGCAGCACGGCGGCTCAGGGCTTACCCAGCGCGTGCGCGAGAGTGTGGTGACCGAGGCGCAGGCCGAAAACGAAACGATTGCTTTCCTGCAAAAACACCTGGAGGCGGGTCATTCGCCAATGTGCGGCAACAGCATCTGCCAGGACAGGCGTTTTCTCGCCAGGTATATGCCGCAGCTTGAGGCATTCTTTCATTACCGCAACCTTGATGTCAGCACGCTCAAGGAGTTGGCGAGGCGCTGGAAACCGGAGGTGCTGGAGGGCATGAAAAAAACCTCGAGCCACCTGGCCCTGGACGATATCAAGGATTCAATCGAGGAGTTGCGTTACTACCGCGGCAAGTTCTTTAATCTTTAATATACAGTTACAAAAAAAAGGGCAGGCCCATCCGGGTCTGCCCTTTTTTTTTTGTAACTGTACCGGTCAGGATGCAATCTTGCCGGTTTTCTGTCGCTTCATCGATTTGAAGAATTCATCATTGGTCTTGGTATCTTTCAATTTGTCTATCAGGAACTCGACTGCGGGTGTGTCTTCCATGGAATGCAGCAGCTTGCGCAGTATCCACATATGCTGCAGTTCTTCATCTGAAGTAAGTAATTCTTCGCGGCGTGTGCCCGAGCGGCGGATATTGATTGCGGGGTACACGCGCTTCTCGGCGATCTTGCGGTCGAGATGCAGTTCCATATTGCCGGTGCCCTTGAACTCCTCGTAAATGACTTCGTCCATTTTCGAACCGGTATCGATAAGCGCCGTGGCAATAATGGTCAGGCTGCCGCCTTCCTCGATATTGCGCGCCGCGCCAAAAAAGCGTTTCGGCCGTTCCAGTGCATGTGCGTCGACACCGCCGGTGAGCACTTTGCCCGAAGAGGGCACAATCGTGTTGTAGGCGCGCGCCAGCCGCGTAATTGAATCAAGCAGGATGATCACATCTTTTTTGTGCTCGGTAAGCCGCTTTGCTTTCTCGATAACCATTTCGGCCACTTGTACGTGGCGCGCTGGCGGTTCGTCGAAGGTACTCGCGATCACTTCGGCGGCGCGCACCGAGCGCTGCATCTCGGTAACTTCTTCGGGCCGTTCGTCGATCAGCAACACGATGACATAACACTCTGGATTGTTGCGGATAATTGCCTGTGCGGTGTTTTGCAGGATCAGCGTTTTACCCGCCTTTGGTGGCGAGACGATCAGGCCGCGCTGGCCTTTACCGATAGGTGCGCAAAGATCAATGATGCGACCGGACAGATCCTCGGTGCTGCCGTTGCCGGTCTCCAGTGTCAGGCGTTGGTCCGGGAACAGCGGTGTGAGGTTTTCGAACAGGATTTTCTGTTTGGAGTTATCCGGCTTGTCGAAGTTGATTTCGTTGACCTTGAGCAACGCAAAATAACGCTCGCCATCTTTGGGCGGCCGTATCTTGCCCGAGACCGTATCGCCGGTACGCAGATTAAAACGCCTGATCTGGCTTGGCGATACGTAAATATCGTCGGGGCCTGCGAGATAGGAACTGTCACCAGAGCGCAGGAATCCAAAGCCATCCTGCAGGATTTCGAGGACGCCGTCGCCGTAAATATCCTCGCCGCTTTTGGCGTGTTTTTTCAGGATTGAAAAAATGATGTCCTGTTTACGCGAGCGCGCGACGTTATCGAGGCCCATTTCTTCGGCAATCTTGACGAGTTCAGAAATCGGTTTGGTTTTAAGATCGGTCAGGTTCATAGTGCTGTGGAATTTTTCGGAAGAAGAATAGATTGATTGCTAGCCGGGCTGCTAAGGCAGGTATTGGAAAGCGAGGCTTGATTTGCGTATCTTGATTGTAGAAATTGAGATGGACAGCGCCAGGCCTTGCCGGAATGCTGGCGGCTGGACGCAGGCCAAAAAAAGATCGGGTTGGTTAAAACTTTATTCCGGTGGAAATCACCGCCAATGGCCCTGCGCGCAGTGCGCGTGGAAAAGGCCTGGCTCCACCTGTTGCTCTATTTCGTTTCGCCCCGCGTTGTTGCCTGCGTCCGGAACTGTGTATCGACTGGCTGAAAAATCACGCCCTTTGACACACGCGCGCCCTGCAGGTAGCTGGCGCTGGCAACATTCTTACAATGCGTGAGCTCGCTTGGAGCGCGGTAGGTGTCGCTAAGTCCAGCGTAAAACAGGGGGGTTGATTGTTTGAAATGTGGTTATGGCTGAACTTTAGCACCCTTGCCGAGAGGCGTCCAGCACATTTCCGTGAATATTAACGCCACCCTAAGGCCACGGCAAGCTGCGGTTGCAGGTATTCGTCCGGCTGCCGTCAGCCGGTAATGGCGCCATCGATAAATGCTTCCAACTGGGTTTTCGACAGTGCGCCGACCTTGGAGGCGTGTGCCTCGCCATTTTTGAACACCATCAGCGTTGGGATGCCGCGAACATTGAATTTCTTGGCGGTTTCCTTGTGCGCATCGACGTCGATCTTGCAGACCTTAAGCCGCCCTTCATAATTGCTTGCGACTTCCTCGAGCACCGGCGCAATCATTTTGCAGGGTCCGCACCATTCTGCCCAGTAGTCTACCAGGACAGGGATGTCGCTATTGACGACCTCATTTTCAAAGGAGTCGTCGGTAACATGTACAATGGAATCGCTCATCGATGCCTCCGAGGCTAATACTGCTAACTGCAGCGGGGGGTAAGCGCGGCGCGCCTGCAGCCAGCAGCGCTATCGTAACACCGCACCGCATCGAAGCAAACATGCCTCGATGGCCAGTGCGTGTACTTTTTGTCCTGCTTTATATGGGGGCAACCGCAAAGGTTTCAAGTGCCAGGCCTTTCTCTCTTCAAATAAAAGGCAGCGGGCATTGGACCCCGCCGCGATCCTGCGCGCTGTACATGGTGTATTGTTTTCTGCGGCATCGAATTATCAAGGCCCCGGTTCGTACTATGAAAAAAATCCTGCTCGCTGTGTTGATCGCTGCGGCGCTTGTCGCCTGGTTTGCTTTCGACCTTGGCGAGGCGCTGACACTGGATAATTTTCTCGCAAAAAAGGCTGGCATGGAGGCCTATGTTGCTGAAAATTTTGTCGCGTCCATACTGCTATTCGCGCTGGTTTATACAGCCAGTTTCGCGCTTGCACTGCCGGTCGGTGCGCTCTTAACGCTCGCTGGTGGCGCGTTGTTCGGGCTGTTCTGGGGCACCGTGGCAGTTTCCTTCGCAAGTACTATTGGTTCGCTGCTGGCGTTTCTCGCTGCGCGCTACCTGCTGCGCGACTGGGTGCAGCAACGTTTCGCAGCACGTATGCAAAAAATCGACGAAGGTGTGCAGCGCGACGGTGCTTTTTACCTGTTTACCTTGCGGCTGGTACCGATTTTTCCGCCCGCGCTGATTAACCTGGCGATGGGGTTGACCGCCATGCGCGGCTGGACTTTTTACTGGGTCAGCCAGCTGGGCATGCTTGCCGGCACGATTGTATATGTGAATGCTGGCAGGGCATTGGGCAAAGTCAGCGCTGGCGAGCCGATCCTGACCCCGGGCCTGGTTGCCGCTTTTGCGCTACTCGGTATCTTTCCTCTACTGGCACGACGCCTTGCCGACACTATGCGTGCGCGCAAGGTTTATGCCGGTTACCACAGGCCTAAACAGTTCGACGCAAACCTGTTGGTTATCGGCGCGGGCTCGGGTGGATTGGTATCGGCTTATATCGCAGCCCAGGTCGGTGCTTCGGTAACCCTGGTGGAGCGCGACAAAATGGGCGGTGACTGCCTGAATACCGGCTGTGTGCCCAGCAAAACGCTGCTGCGTTCGGCAAAAATTGCGCACTATATCCGCCGTGCAGATGAATTCGGTTTGCGTGCTGACGCCCCCGAGACCGATTTCAGCGCGGTGATGCAGCGTGTGCGAGATGCTATCGCAGCAATCGAGCCGCACGATTCCATTGCGCGTTACACCGCGCTCGGAGTCGACTGTGTTTCCGGTAGCGCCGAAATTATTTCACCTTGGCAGGTCCGCATAGGCGAACAAACCATCAGTGCCAGGAATATTGTGATCGCAACCGGCGGCCGGCCGCGCATGCTAGAGCTTCCCGGCATAGCACAGGTACCGGTGTTTAATTCCGACACCATATGGCAGTTAGATGTGTTACCCGAGCATTTGCTGGTTATCGGCGCTGGTCCGATTGGATGTGAACTAGCGCAAGCGTTTGCGCGGCTCGGCAGTACGGTTACCGTGCTCAGCCACGGCACGCAATTGCTGTCGAAGGAAGACCCGGAGGTTGGCGAATACCTGCAGCAGAGGCTCGCTGGCGAAGGTGTCCGCTTTGCGATGCAGCACGAAATGGATCACTTTGAAATATCGGATGGCGGGCACCGCCTGGTTGCCCGTCACAAGGGTGAGACGCGCCATATCGATTTCAGCCATGCACTGCTTGCTGTAGGTAGAGCGGCTAACACCAGCGGATTCGGACTGGAGCAGTTGGGCATCGAAACTGCGCGCAACGGCACACTGCAGGTTGACGCATTCATGCGCACGCGCTATCCAAACATTTATGCTGTGGGCGACGTCGCCGGCCCTTACCAGTTTACCCACACTGCCTCGCACCAGGCATGGTACGCCGCCGTCAATGCGCTGTTCGGCCGGTTCAAGCGCTTTCGTGTCGATTACAGCGTCATTCCCTGGGCCACATTTACCGACCCGGAAGTAGCGCGGGTTGGCCTCAATGAGCATGACGCCAAAGCGCAGGGGGTCGCATACGAAGTGACCCGCTATCCACTCGAAGACCTGGATCGTGCGATAGCTGATGGCGAAGCAGCCGGTTTCGTAAAAGTCCTCACGCCGCCCGGCAAGGATAAAATACTCGGTGCAACCATCGTCGGTTATCACGCCGGTGAAATGCTCAACGAGTTTATCGCGACGATGAAGCGCGGAGGCAAGCTCGGCGATATTCTCGGTACCATACATATTTACCCCACGTTTGGTGAGGCGAACAAGTTTGCTGCGGGCGAATGGCGCAAGGCGCACAAGCCTGAAAAATTACTTCGCTTTGCGGCGAAATATTTTGCGTGGGATCGTTCTTAGGCGCGCAGCTTTAAAAGGAGAGCTTTTTAATTCGCGCAGCGCAGTCTCGTAGCCTTCTTTCACCAGGTTTTCAACGTTGTCGGTGTCGGTGCGGCTGAAGTGAAATACCTCGGGTGTTATCAACACATCGACCTCGCGCGTTTGCAGCCGCGTGCTGTTATCGATCGCAATATCCAGCGCGTTCATCAATACATCAAGGATATCGTGAGGCGGTTCGTATTGGCGTTTCGCGTTCAGGTCAACCCCGATCAGGTAGTTTGCGCCCAGCGCAGGCAGGGGCGACAGCGGTACGTTTTCAACCAGGCCACCGTCTACGAACATCTCTCCATCTATTTCTACCGGCGCGAAAACGGCTGGCACACAGGTGCTTGCCATTGCTGCCAGTGCTACATCGCCTTCCTGCAGCACAACACGTTTGCCGCTGCCAATATTCGTCGCCACCACGGCGAGCGGGATTTTCGCATCCGCAAAGCTGACGTCGCCGATCATGCTGTGCAGCATATGTGCCAGCTTCTCATTACTCAGTAGCCCGTAGCGCGACAACCTGAAATTGGTTATATCGAGCCAGCCAAGCTCTTTCACTCGCGCTTCAATTTCGGCAACCGGAATGCCGAACGCGTAGAGGATAGCCACAAACGCGCCGATGCTGGTGCCGGTAATTGCTTCGATTTTTACGCCTCGTTCCTCCAGTGCCTTCAACACACCGACGTGGGCTGCACCGAGTATCGCACCGCCGCCGAGCGCAAGGCCGACTCGCGTTTTGCGCTGCCCGGATTTTTCACCGAGCAGTCTGTCCAGCAGTTTTTCAAGCAAGATACGCATGGTGTTTTGATGCAACGAAAGTTTGCGCGTGAAGCATTAACTGCTTTTCAATAGTGCGGCGGTTTTTCAAAAGCGGGGTCGATACCAACTTCGCCGGTAAATGACTTTAACTGCTCGCTCATCTTGTCGAGTTCCTTGCCAAGCTTTTCGATTTGCTGGTGCTGCCTGTAAAGCGCATCGGAAAGTTCGGCAACATTTTTTTCAAGGAACGCGATCTTGGTTTCCAGTACGATTTGTTGGTCGATCATAGTGGTCAACAGCTGTGGCTCGAATTTGCCGCGTATTGTATACGGGGTAGCCAGTTGTAGCGAAAGGCGCTGCGAAATGGGCTGCAAAGGCACTAGACTAATGTCAGGATGGCCCGTGATTGTCACCCTTTTTCCAACCTTTGGGAGAGGCTATGAAATGGTTCGCTTTAAAGCTGCTCGGGCTGATGGTGGTTTTGCTCGTGGCACCAATGTTTATTACTGGCCCCGACGGGCGGCCAATCATGTCGCTGGACGACTGGATTCCCCGTGACCTGTTCGCGACGGCAGGCGAAGCTGGCCAGCGCGCCGTTGAACTGGCCGCAGAGCTTGGCAGCAGTGCGCAGGGCCATCCTGACGGCGAGCAGGTTTACATGTGGCGCGACGCCAACGGCACACGCCATTACAGTGACACGCCGGTAGAGGGCGCCCAAACCGTCAAACTGCTCGATAATACACTTGAGATACCGGCACAGCGTTTTATCCAGGACGGCACGCGACCAGTGCACGAAGCAAGCGCCGGTAAAAGCGGGCGGGCGATTTTGCTGCAGGACCGTGACAGCCGAAGTGACGCTGCCCGCAGCGCGGGTAGCTCGCAGCGAGCCGGGTTGGAAAGTACCGAACTCGAGGCTTTCGTAGGCGGCGATTACAGCAAGGCCGGCGAAGTGCTCAAAAATTTGCCAGCCCTGGTCGAGCAGGCTAAGCAGGCGCGCGCGCTGCCACCCGAAGCGCGTTAACAAATCCGTAGCACCACGCTATTTCCTGCCGCCGCGCGCAAATTTGCGTTAAAGCCAGCTCAAACCAGCACTACTTCCCTCGACAAAACAGGCCGCTCTGGTTAGTCTGCCCGACCCTGAAGCGCTGCGCGCTCTATTTATTCACCCGGGAACCAACCATGAAAGTATCACGCTCCGCGGCGGCGCTGGCCGTCATTTCCATTTGCCTGGTGGGCTGCGAACAGTCGCAGCAGGGCTTGCCCAGGGCTTCGGAAATCCCCGAGTCCGGGTTGCAGAAAAAAAGTTATGCATTGGGCCAGAGCATGGCCAGCAGCCTGGTTGCCTCCAAGCTGGAAATTGATCCGGCTTATTTTAATGCGGGCTTTTACGATGCGATCGACGGCGTGCAACGCATGACGCAGGAAGATATACAGGCCACGTTAATGTCCGCTCAACAGGAAGCGCAACAGTCGCAGATAGCCGAGCGCACCAAGATGATGGAAAGCAACCAAAAAGCTGCCACCGAGTTCCTTGCGCAAAACGCCAAGGCTGAAGGCGTCGTTATTACCGACAGCGGCCTGCAGTACACTGTGCTTGCCGAGGGCGAGGGTGCAAGCCCGACAGCGCAGGATACGGTTACCGTGCACTACGAAGGTCGGCTTATCGATGGCACTGTGTTCGACAGCTCGATTGAGCGTGGCGAGCCCGCGACCTTCCCTGTCAACGGCGTTATCGCGGGCTGGACTGAAGCGCTTCAGTTAATGAAGGTCGGCTCCAAGCTGCAACTGACGATTCCGCCTGAGCTCGGTTACGGCGAGCGCGGAGCGGGTGCGCGCATTGAACCGAACTCGGCACTGGTGTTCGACGTTGAGTTGCTCGGCATAGAGCCTGCTGCGGAAGCTGCAGACGCGGGACAGTAAGCGTAAAAGCAAGCTAGCGCATGCGGTACGCCATGCCGTCAGAGGTGATGGCCAGGTAATTGCCCTGGGGGCCGAATGCCAGGGCCAGCACCGCGGCCGTGCTGGGCGAAGTCGGGTGGCGGCGCGGCATTCGCCAGCGCTTGATGCGCTGCATGCTCGACACATCCCATAATTGTATTTCACGATTTGCGGTTCCGGTCAGCAGTTGCGCGCCATCAATTGAAAACGCGGCCGCGGTATAGGTCTGGCCGCGGCGCAGCGCTGACGCGAACAGCGGTATCCTGTTTACCAGCTGTCCGGTTTCGGTATCCCAGACGGCGGCCTTGTCGTATTTGGCCATGGTAAATGCGAGCTTGCCGTCCGGCGAAAATTCTACCAGTTGCACTTCGTCAGCGTGTTCCCAGCGCCGCAATTCTGTGCCTGTACTCGCGCTCCAGAGTCTCGCGCTGAAATCGTCAGAACCGCTTAGCACACGCGCGGTATTGCTGTCGTATGCAACCGAATTAACCCTCGCATCGTGGTAGAAGACTTGCCGCACACCGCCGTTTTTCACATCGAATAGCGCGGCGCTGTGGTCGACCAGGCCCAGCAGTGCGAGATCTCCATTGGGCAGCAGGTCGACGTCGAGAATTTCACTGGGGGCAGTCCAGTAGCTGACCGCTGCGCCACTTTGCAGATCCCATAAAACCATCGTCTGTGGTTTTGCAGTCAGGGCAAAGGCATTGTCCGGCGAAAACGCTGAGGCGATGATTTGCGAAAACTCGCCCTGCTTGTGGTTCCAGTTGAACTTGCGTTCGTTGGCGGGAAAGTTCCACAGGCTGCCGCCGTGGTTGATCGAACCGACGATAGCAAGCTTTGCGTCTTTCGAGAACGTTGCGCTGTACAGCCCCTGCACAGCCATGGTCTGGCTTTGTTCCGGGCCCGGCGGCGCGCACGCCGCAACGAGGCTGACAATGGCCAAAGCACATAACCAGTGTGTGAATCTTGTGGCTGCGGGGCGGGGCGAATCCATTGTGCGTGCCGTTCTGTTGGATAAACCGGTGCCAGGTCGTTTGCGCCAGAGAGCCCGGTGTGCATGACAGTGTGAGTAAGTAGTGTTGGCGCCAGTGATGCGGCGGCAGCGCGAGTGGCGAATGGTAACAAGAGGGCAGGTTTGCGCCAACAAAGCAGGGGGCCTGCAGAGTTTGTTTTGGCCAATAAAAAAACAGCGAGCTGACCGGAGCCTCACCCGCTGTTCCTTGTTTTGGCATGCATAACAGCACTCATGGATGCCGTGTTGTTGCCTGTTACCCTTCAGCCGGCTGTGTGCCGGCAGCGCTCGCTAAAATCAGGCGCTTACTACCTGCGATTTGTGCGAATAATGCAGCTGTTCGACCAGCTGGTCTTCGAGCTCAAAACGCGCGACCAGAGTTTCGCCGATATTCGACAGCTCGCGCGCCAGTGACGGACAGCCCGGATCGCGGTTGATCATCGACTCCAGCGCATCGTTGAAGGCCAGTACCTTCTCTGTGGTTGCGCTGATTTGCGGGTAAATCTTTTTCGCAAAATCCAGTGCGCCTCGATCACCAAAATCCTCTGCTTCCTGGATCAGCTGATCGTAGATCTCGAAATGGCCGGCTGAAACATAATCGACCATCAGCTCGCAAAAACACTGCAATCCCTCGGCGGGGTCACGGTTATTGCTTGCCAGCTCATGTACGCCGCTAACCGTACAAAATTCGACAATCAGTTCCTGGCGCTGTTGCAGCCAGGCCTCCAGTATTCTGGATACGCCGCCCCAGCGCTCGCCGGAGTCTCTACATTGTTCAAGCATGTTCCCCACCCTAGCTAAATGATTTTTCGTTGTTGTGCGTGCCGCTTCGCGGCGGTTTCGGTATGGCCGACTGGCGCAGGCCAGTTAGATAAGCCTAGACCAAATATGCGAGCAGGTAGGCATTGCCAGTGTGACGGTGCAACGGCCCTGCTGCTACGAGGTCGCATTTTCCGGCCCGAAAGCAGTCTAGGAAAGGCGCTCTGGCCAGACAAGCGTAAAGAGCGTTAAATAAGTAACTTAATTTATAGGTTATATTTGTAATTATCTGTTTATTAAAAGAATTTTGGATGCGCAAAAGGCGAAGTCCGGATGTTGCAGAGACCTGTTTACGACCTGAGTTGCCCTCCAGGCAGGGGAAAGGCCGCGTTTAAAGACATGGTTAGTAAGCGCTAACTATCTATAAATTTATTGATTTTTAGAGGGCAACGCGGCAGCCATTGGCGGGAAAAACCTTATGGCGTTGCGCCTTCGCGTCGCGCTTGCAATAGCCAGCCGGTGGCGAGGCCCACAAAAGCCACCAGGGTCCAGCCGGGAATACTGAGGCCCAGGAAGGTCCAGCTCACTTCTGCACAATTGCCGTCACCACGTAACAATATCGTGAGCGCTTCGCTAAGCGGGAAGGTTTCCAGGATGAAGTCGAGGCTGGGGCCGCAGGCGGGCACCTGTTCTTCCGGAAGGCTCTGCAGGTAGAGTTGCCGGCCGGAAAAAAAGCTGCCGGCAGCTGCGACCAATACGCCAGCGATGCCATAAATACGCGCTGCCGCGAGCGACGGTCTATGCAGGGCCGCGATGAGGCCGAGCGCGCCGCACAGGAAAAGGAAGAAACGCTGCGTGATGCAAAGCGGGCAGGGCTCCAGCCCCTCTACGTATTGAAGATAGTAACCAAAACCCAAAAGGCCCGTTACAGCGATAGCAATTTCCCAGCGGATAATGACAGGTTCAAAAATTTTATTGAGCATGGCGGCTTGTTCGTATGTTGAATTTCGCGTTTTCGCGTGAGTAAATACCGGCAGTCAGGGCGGTCGGTCAAGCTGAGTATATTGCAGCGCTTTGTATTATAGCCGCCGTGCGGTCGGTATTGCTGCGTGGTAAACACCTCGCTGGAGATACGCGCAGCAGATATTTCACTTTCGGGCGATACTTATATACTACACATGATCGGCGGGTTCTGTCTGCGGTCCGATCTGGCGCGCTGATGTGCGATACTGCGCGTGAGCGCAGGGGAATCCGCGTCGATACCTCCTCGAGAAATTTTCTGGCACTTGAATTGCGACCCGGATGCTTCACTATGAACCTCCCTCTACCCGAAAGTCTTTTGCGTTTATCCCACCGCCTTGCGTTGTGCCTGGCTATTGCAGCAGCGCTTACTGCAGCGATCTTGTCGACACCGGTGCGGGCGGCCGACGACAGCGAGGTTGAAGACGGCGACACACCAAGTTCGCGATATGTCGAAATACAACCGGCTTTCGTCACCAACTACGGTGGTGAAAACAGGTTGCGCTACATGAAAGTGGAAGTGACCTTGAGAGTACTCGGTACCGCGGGTGAAAAGCAGGTCAATCGCCATATGCCATACATAAAGGATACGCTGCTGAGTCTTTTTGCAATCCAGACTCGCGAGTCAATTGGCAGCGCTGATGGCAAGGAATCTTTGCGCAAAGCTTCATTGCAGGCGGTAGCAAAAATTCTTGAGCAGGAAGACAAAAGCAGTCACGTCGAAGATCTTTTATTTACCGGCTTTGTAGCCCACCGCTGAATCAGGCGGTCATGTCAGGTCTTGTTCCTGTTGCAGGCGAAATCCTGCATCTGTGGGTAGATACGCTCGAAATAATTCATGCTTGTGGCACTATCGGCCAGCATCGATTCCAGCAGCCCGCATAGTTCTTGCTCCCTGCCCCAGCGGGACGCAATGCGGCCGGCAATCAATAATATAGTCGCTGGCTGCCGGTACTGAAGCAGCAAGCGGTGTTCACGCAGCCTCCGGCTGAATTGCCTTGCATCCGGGCTAAAATGAGTCTCGGCGTTCAACAGCAGCTCGCTGATCGCATCACTGTACAAATCAAGTTCGCAATCGTGAAATCTATTCCAGTTAAGACTGAGCAAATGATCGAACAGCAGATCCAGCGCGATACCGTGCAGCCGCCTGTGTTGCGGGTATAACAAATCTCGAAATTCCCTGACTGAGGGCAGCGTATCAAAATATGCATCGATAGCGCGATGCAATAAAATACCTTCGCGAGTTCGCGTCGGCAGCGCCGCAAAATTTGCGCCTGCGGCAAATGTTTCTCCCTGCACAGTGCCCTTGACAAAATCCCCGAGCAGCGCACCGGTTATCAGCCCCGGATCCTCACCGGCAAGATGAAAGTGCGCAAGGTAATTCATGGCCGCTGTGCTCAGCTCGCGTAATACTGCTTGAGGTATGCATCGAACGGCATATTATCGGCTCGCTCAATGTCGGCTTGCGATTCCAGCGATTGTTCTGCAAGCGCCATGAATTCGTTGCGCCGGCTTTCCTGCAGTGCTCTTGCGCGGTGTTCGTGCATATATCCGGCTGAGCGCTCGTAGACAAACTCTGTAAAACTTTGCCCACTATTTTTCAGTTCGCGCAGTAGCGTGGCAGATGGGGTGAGATTATTGTCAGCGAGTTTTTCCTGCTGGCGCTGCACCGCGCAGTGATGGCTGTCCAGCTTGCTTGCTTGCGAATCTCCGCAGCCAGCGGCCAGATCGAGTTTGTCGGCGACGCGGGCAATGCCTTCGAGCATGGTCGTAGCGAGCGCTTGTAGTGGTGCGGTGCTGTCTTTTTGCCTTAGCGCAAGGGTCGGGTCGCGGCCGCGATTTACGACCAGCGCCTGGTTTTCGGCGATTTGCGTGAATTCGTTTTCGTCACACTGTGGGCTCGGGAGCGCCGCGCAGTAAAGCAGGAAGGCATCAAGAAAGCGCATGGTTGTAGCGTCAATGCCAAGTTGCATAAAGGGGTTGATGTCCATGCACCTGACTTCGATATACTGGATGCCCCGCTCGCGCAGTGCATGCAGCGGTTTTTCTCCTGTCTCTGTGCTCCGCTTGGGGCGGACCGCGGAATAAAACTCGTTTTCAATTTGCAGGATGCCTTGCGAGAGCTGTTGGTACTCACCATTCAAATTGGTGCCTATTTTCTCGTAGGGCAGATACGGCGTATCGATCGCGCCCTTGAGTGTGGCAATGTAGTTATTGAGATCGTTGTAACAAACAAAAAGCGATTTTTGCACAACACTTTGGTAGCCGAGGTCGCCCATGCGCAGCGAGGTAGCGTGCGGCAGGTAAAAATCCCTGTCGCCGAGCCGTTGCAGGGTATGTTCCCTGCCGTTCAAAAAGCTGCTATCGACGCAGGGCGCTGAACCAAACAGGTAAATCAACAACCAGTAATTGCGCCGAAAATTTCTTATCAGGTCGAAGTAGCGCTCATCGATATAGCGACGAAGATTCCCGCGTGACAAGTTCTTCGACGATGTCTGGCGCGAATCACTGCCGCTTTGTAAAGATTCATATTCAAGTCGCCAATATTCTTCGGGTAGCGAAAAGTTGTAGTGTATACCCGCTACAGTTTGCATAGCGCGCCCGTAGCGGTGCCCGAGACCGCGTCGATAGGCGGTCTTCATGATCGCGATATTGGATTTACCATAGCGCGCCAGCGGGATATCGTTATCTTTGGGCAGCTTGCAGGGCATACTCGCTGTCCAGATAACTTCATCTTGCAGTATGCCTGCAACGATGGTGTGTGCATCGCCAAGATAATCCAGTGTGGTCGTAATGTTTTCGTATGCGGGCGTAATAAATTCGAGCAGGGATTCACTGAAGTCTGTCGTAATCCAGCTATTGCACAGCGCTGAACCCAACGCAGGTGGATGCGGTGTTTGTGCCAGGCCACCTGAAGCTGTTACACGCAAACCCTCTTTTTCTATCCCGCGTTGTATTTTTGAAAGCGAAGCCAGCACTGTCGTGTCGGACAGGAATTCGAGCCCCACGTCAAAGCTGCGAGCGGGTTTTGGCGAATCAGTGAAAACATCCTGCACGATGGGTGAATTCCTTGGCGAGTGGTGTGAGGAACTGCAAACGGATCGGGGATTATCCCGAAAAGCGCGTATCGCTGCCAGCACAAATACACCGGCGGTCGCAGGTATAATCCCGGATCGATCGCCCGGCCGGCAATCTGGCCGGGGCGAGCAACTTGTTTCACGAATTAGACGGCGGCGTAATGTTGGGTAATTTTCAAGGCAGGATTGCCAGGTTTGGCAAATGGCTGTGGAGTGATGCCGCAATAAAGGGCAATCCAGTGCAGCGTACAGCGATTGTTGCAATGAGGATAGCGCTGGCGGTGCTGCGTGACCTGCGTGATGGGCACGTGAGCATGCGGGCCATGAGCCTGGTCTACACCACAGTGATTGCGATTGTGCCGCTGATCGCACTGGTGTTTTCTGTGCTGAAAGGCTTTGGCTTGCACAATCGAGTGCGCCCGGCGCTGCTCGAAGCGCTGGTGGACATCGGCGAGAAGCGCTTTGAAATCGTCGACAAGATTATGGAATTTATTAATAACGTCAATGTCGGCGTACTGGGATCGGTTGGTTTTGCGGTACTGTTGTACAGCGTTATTTCAATGATGCATAAAATAGAAACCGCATTCAATTACACCTGGCAAATTTCCAGGACAAGAGACTTGTCACATCGCCTGCGGGATTACCTCAGCGTGATATTTGTCGGGCCACTGCTGATTTTTCTTTCTGCTGCAATCACCACATCGATGCATGCATCCAAAGTGGCACAGTCTGTTGCCGCACTGCCGATGGGTGACCAATTTAATGCATTGCTTGGTTACCTTTTACCTTACCTGATCATGGCGGCGGGTTTCGCGTTTATTTATGCGTTCCTGCCTAATACCAGGGTGAAGCTGGGTTCAGCGTTCGTTGGCGGGCTGGTCACAGCGGTTATCTGGAAGCTAATGGGTTTGGCGATTGCGACATTTGTGGCGAACTCAGCCAACAACATAGCTATTTACTCTGCCTTTGCTTCAATTATTATTCTGATGGTCTGGCTATACCTTGGCTGGCTGGTGCTGTTGGTCGGTGCGAGTATTACGTTTTACCACCAGTGTCCGGAATACCTGCGCAGCCAGCAACAGCACAAGCAGCTTGGTTTTGCCAATGCCGAAAAGCTTGCACTCAGTATCATGTGCATGGTTGCTGATCGATTCCAGCGTAACGATAAACCCTGCTGTGCGCGCGAAATTTCCAGTGCGATTGGTCTGCCGCCTTACCTGGTCGACGACACGGTAGACACGCTGGTGAGTGCGGGCTATCTGGTGCGTTCGGCAGAGCACGATGAACTGTTTCCCGCCAGCCCGCTTGAATCGATTGAGGTAGCCAGACTGCTGCAAGCCGTACGCAGCGTCGGAAGTTACGAAAAAGACAGCGAACTGCCGCTTTTCGACCAGCGTGTAGAAGCACTGGCAGAAAAAATCGAGGCGGCACAAGTTCACGCGAGCGAAGGCATCAGTATCGCTTCGCTGCGCAAGGACGCCAGCGATTGAAACCGCGAGCAGAGGGTTTTCTGCCAGTAGCGCGCAGTGATGCCCGAGTGCTGGTATTGGGTAGCATGCCCGGTCAAAAATCTCTAACGGAATCGCAATACTATGCGCATCCGCGTAACTGCTTCTGGCCGATCATGGCCAAATTGCTGGATTTCGATGTTGCTGTCGAATACGGGCAGAGACTACGACTGTTACAAGAAGGGCGTATTGCGCTGTGGGATGTTGTTGCATCCTGCCGCAGGGAAGGCAGCCTCGATTCAGCTATTGAAAAGGACAGTATTGTAGTGAATGACTTCAGGGGGTTTTTCCTGCACTACAGGAACATCAACAGAATTTATTTTAATGGCGCCAGGGCAGAGACGCTGTTTACCAGCTTGGTCTTGTGCGACATGCAGGAGGATGCGCGGGAATTTACCTATTGCAGGTTGCCTTCGACCAGTCCGGCTCACGCCGCTATGAGCTTCGCAGAAAAGCTGCGCAATTGGCAGGTGGTGAATTGCCAAAACATGCCCGCCTGAGCTAATTACGCTTAATTTTTTCCAGGTCCGCCCTGGTAACCGGTTTCACCCAATGGGCGTCGAGGCCTGCGGCCGCGCTGCGCTTGGCCAGCTGCGGCGCGTTATCCGAGCTCAGCGAAACAATAAATACGTGCTGATCCTTTCGTGCATCGCGCGACCTCTCAAGCGCAAGCATTTTTTTGGCGACCTCCAGGCCCGGAATGTCCGGCAAGCTACAGTCGAGAATTACCAGGTCGTAGTCGAACTCCCGGAACCGGGCAATACCGGTTTTACCGTTTCCTGCGCTATCGCAAGTCCAGCCGCACTGAGCCAGTTGTGCAGACGTCACCGTTTGGCTAATCGGGTCGTCTTCAACCAATAATGCGCGCGGTTTTTCTGCAGCATCGGTCTGCGCATCCGTTGTGTTGCGCGTCGTTGGTGTGGATTCGGCGCGCAAAGCACTTTGCAATAATAGCGATTCGACCAGCGTGAGTTTGAGTGATTCGGCCAGGACCGGTTTTTCCAGGATGTGATGAATGCCGTGATTGCGCGCACTTCTCGCACTAATCGTGTTTATCGAATTGGAAACCATAATCAATGCAGGCATGGGCGTCATGGCCGCTTCCCGTAACAGTGCTGCGACAAGCTCGAGGCCGGTTCCGTCGGGTAGCTTGTAATCGACGATGACGACGTCGACGCGCTGGTCAAGCGCAGCCTGGTTCAGCAGCAGCGCCCTGGCTTCTGCAGCTGTTGCCGCGGCATGTACTTGCATGTTCCATCGTTGGAGGTAGGCTTCGATTACTGCGCGTGCAGTAGCGCTGTCCTCGACAACGAGTGCCCGGCAGCCCGACAATGAGTCGGCAGATATAGCCTGCTGTAAATCGCGGGGGGCGATCTGTATCGGGAATCCGAGCTGCAAGACGACGTAGGCGGGGTCAGGTTTATGTTTTTGGTATTTATCATTCTCGCGTCTGGCAAAGCTTAGTGTTGCACTGTTTTCGCGCACCAGTGTGAAGGCAGTTGCAAGCGAGCTGTCGCTATCAAGCGTCGCGCGATCCATTTGCTCCGGGTTGCCGCGATCGCCGGTAAAAAAAATTATCGAAAGACAGTCGGGACCAGCCAGTTCAGCCTCGATGAATAATTTCTTCACGCGTTTTTCAGCGAGCAGGAATTCGAGTATTAGCAGCATTGATTGGCGCAGAATGTGCACGTTCGCTTGCAGGGACAGCGGAACTTCGGGGTGCATGTCAACGACGAGATCGCATTCGCCAGCGTCCACCTGCTGGCGGAAATACTGGCAGCACTCCTCGATAAATATTTCGGGCTGGAAATACTCTGCGTGCAGGCTGGAATGCCCGGCGCTGTCAGCCCCCTGTGCACGGTAGGAAAACAGATCGTTGATGTTGTACAGTGCCTTGCGGGCAGTATCTTGCAAAGCGACAAGATGATCACGCTGCTGTCTGTCCAGCGGCTGGTCACCGATTAAGTCCGCGAGCCCGATAATATCGGTCAGCGGTGCACGCAGCTCATGGCGACTGGCATTGATTAGCGGCGCGAGTGTTGCAACTTTTTGTCGATGCTGAAGATTGTTGAGGTGTTTAGGCCCCGGCTTTTCTGCGCCCGCACCCTGCAACAGCGTTGCCAGCATGGTGACACTGCAGGCTTCCAGCCAGAGTAGCAGGCCTGCCGTATGGCTGTTTCCAGCGCCTGGTTCGGCCGCAGCGTCGCCGACAATGATGCGCAGCGCAAACAAGCCGCAGCCCGTGCTCGCCAACGCAAGCGGGCCCACATACCTTATTGCTACAGCGTACTGCCAAAGCGCTAATACAAACGCGCTGCAGTACAGCAGTGCAACTGGCGCGAGCAGCCAGTTTCCCGGTGGCCGGACTGGATGCAGTAAAACGAGCCAGGCACACAAGGCTATCGCGAGCAACAAGGTTGCCCGCTGCAAAATTCGAACAAATTTGCGCGATTGTTGCAGCTGTAGCGCCGGGAGATTTTGCTGTACCAGCGATACGAAAAGTCCGGCGGAGAGCATGGCTGCGACCGCAGCCAGGTCGCGCCATAAACCAGCGCCGGCATTATCCGGTGCTGCGTTGATGAGTTGGGGCAATTGCAGGCTCATGAGCAGCGCATAAACTGTCAGGAGCAGGGTATACCGGTTGCGCAGCCACAGTGTGTTGGCAAGCAGGCCGATGAACAGCGCAGCAAAGAGCGTGAAAAGCAGGGCGGGTGCCAGTGATATTCCCAGCGCGGACAAAGCCTTGATCAGCCCGCTTGCCCGCGCGGTTGCAGCGCACGCCTGCCGATGTCACGGCGAAATTGTGCGCCGGCAAAGCGTACTTCCTGTATACCGAGGTAGGCATTGTGCTGCGCTGCCGCGATATCCGCGCCAAGTGCGCATACACACAATACACGGCCACCGCTGGATACGGTGTTGTCGCCCTCCATTGCAGTACCGGCATGGAAAACCTTGCAACCGTGCTGCGCGGCATTTTCCAGGCCCTGAATAGGATCGCCTTTTTTGTAGTTGCCGGGGTAGCCTGCCGCAGCCATAACGACGCCCAGCGCGGCTTGCGTCGACCAGCGCACCTCGCAGTGGGCGAGGTCACCCTGCAGTGCTGCGAGGCACAGCGCGGCCAGATCCGATTCCATACGCATCATGATCGGCTGCGTTTCCGGGTCGCCGAAACGGCAGTTGTATTCGATCACCTTCGGCTCGCCGCTGCGGGTAATCATCAGGCCCGCGTACAGGAAACCGGTGTAGGGCTTGCCTTCGGCGGCCATGCCGGCAATCGTGGGCTCTATCACTTCGCGCATGATGCGCGCGTGCATGGCATCGTCCACAACCGGCGCCGGTGAATAGGCACCCATGCCACCGGTATTGGGCCCGGTATCGCCATCGCCGATGCGTTTGTGATCCTGGCTGGTGGCCATGGGCACGATATTTTCGCCGTCGCTCACAACAATAAAGCTGGCTTCTTCGCCGTCGAGGAATTCCTCAATCACAACACGGTGACCGGCATCGCCAAAGCTGTTGCCCTCGAGCATGTCATGCACGGCGGCTTCTGCCTCTGCAAGTGTCAATGCAACGATTACACCCTTGCCGGCGGCCAGGCCGTCGGCCTTGACCACGATGGGCGCGCCGTGTTCGCGCAGGTAGGCCAGTGCGGGTTGCAGATCGGTGAAAGTCGCGTAAGCGGCAGTGGGTATGTTGTGCCTGGCGAGAAAATCCTTGGTGAACGATTTGGAGCCTTCGAGTTCTGCGGCCGCCGCACTCGGGCCGAAACAGGGCAGCCCGCGCTGCGTAAAGAAATCGACGATGCCTGCAACCAGCGGCGCTTCAGGGCCAACCACCGTCAGCCCGACAGCATTGCTCGCTGCAAATTCGGCCAGCGCGTCAAAATCGCTGTTGTCTATTGCGACGTTGCGAACGCCGGGTTCCTGCGCTGTGCCTGCATTGCCTGGCGCGACGAATACCGTTGCAACGCTGTCGCTCTGCGCAAGCTTCCAGGCCAGCGCATGTTCGCGACCGCCGCCGCCGATGACCAGAACATTCATTACTTGCATCCGTTTTGTTGATTTGCCGAAGCCTGGCACCGGCGTTTAATGCCGGAAGTGTCGCATACCGGTAAACGCCATCGCCATGCCGTGCTCATTGGCCGCGGCAATCACCTCCTCGTCACGAATCGAACCGCCGGGCTGGATCACGGTACTGATCCCGACCGCGGCAGCGTTATCGATGCCGTCGCGAAACGGGAAAAATGCATCTGATGCCATGCAGGCACCGGCAATCTCAAGCCCCGCATGCTCGGCCTTGATCGCAGCGATGCGCGCAGAATTGACCCGGCTCATCTGGCCGGCGCCAACCCCTATAGTGCGCAGCGCCCTGGCGTACACAATGGCGTTGGACTTGACCATCTTTGCGACCTTCCAGCTAAACAGCATATCCGCCAGCTCAGCCGCATCGGGTTTGCGTTCGGTGACGATTTTCAGATCGTCGACCCGCACCATGCCGAGATCGCGATCCTGCACCAGCAGGCCACCGGTTACGCGCTTGAAATCGTAAGCGGCCTGCGCAGGGTTGAACTCACCGCAGACCAGCAGCCTGACATTTTTCTTCGCCGCCACGACCTGTTGCGCGTCTTCGCTGGCCGATGGCGCGATGATGACCTCGACAAACTGCCGTTCGCAAATCGCGCCGGCAGTCGCGGCATCAAGCTCGCGATTAAACGCAATGATGCCGCCGAAAGCAGACTCGGGGTCGGTTGCGAATGCTTTTTGGTAGGCGACGAGCAATGTGCTGTCGGTCGCGACACCGCAGGGGTTGGCGTGTTTGACGATCACGCAGCTCGGCTGCTCAAAGAGCTTCACTGTTTCCAGCGCCGCGTCGGTATCGGCGATATTGTTGTAAGACAACTCCTTGCCCTGCAACTGGCGCGCGCTGGCAACGGACACTTCCGCGCTTGCAGCCTCGCGATAGAATGCCGCGCGCTGGTGCGGGTTTTCGCCGTAGCGCAGGTCCTGCGCCTTGATAAATTGCGTGTTAAATGTGCGCGGAAACTCAGGCCCGCCGCCAGGCACATGGTTGCCGAAATAGTTCGCAATCGCGCCGTCGTAGGCCGAAGTGTGTTCGTAGGCCTTGATCGCCAGGTCGAAACGCGTGCTGTAGCAGGTGGCGCCGTCGTTTGCGCGCATTTCAGCAATAACTGAAGCGTAATCGGCCGTATTCACCACAATAGCCACTGACGCGTGGTTCTTGGCTGCGGCGCGCACCATGGTCGGCCCGCCGATATCGATATTTTCAATGGCATCTTCGCGCTTGCAGTCAGGTTTGGCTACGGTCGCTGCGAAGGGGTAGAGGTTGACGACGACCATGTCGATCGGGTCGATACCGTGCTGCGCCAGCGTGTCATCGTCGATGCCGCGTCTTGCCAATATGCCGCCGTGAATCTTGGGGTGCAAGGTCTTGACCCTGCCGTCCATCATTTCGGGAAAGCCCGTGTGTTCGGCCACTTCGACCACCGGGATACCCTGCTCGCGCAGCAGCTTGTAGGTACCACCGGTAGAGAGCAGCTCGACGCCCATTGCCTGCAGTGCCTTGGCGAATTCGACCAGGCCGGTTTTGTCTGAAACGCTCAGCAGCGCACGCTTCACGCTCACGGTGTCGTCTTGCCTGGTCATAGTTTTTGCCGCCAGAGGTGGGAACACGGCCAGCGCTGCCAGCCTGGTGGCGCGGACGCAGTATTGACAAGGGTTAGGCCAATGGCGGGGTTGCGCGAAAATTAGCAGCGCGCGGGCTTGTTACACCGCCATTCCATAGCTCGATCTGCGAAGCGCATTGCCGGTGGCCCGATAAACAGCGTATTCCAGCGGCGAGGCGATCGAGGTGCGGTACTTTAATCAGGCTAAAGGCGCTTAGCAACGCATAATTGCACAGCCTGCGAACGCGGTTGTGCGGAGATGGGACAAAAAGCGTGCGGCTGCGGGTAATTTACCGGCGCAGCCTTGCGCTGAATGCGGGGTACTTCGTTGCGTACGGCTCTACAGCAGGCCGTATTGCTTGAGCTTTTTGCGTAGCGTGCCGCGGTTCAGGCCGAGCAGGTGTGCTGCCTTGGTCTGGTTATTACGGACATATTTCATGACTTGTTCAAGCAGTGGTGCCTCAACTTCCGAGAGTACCATCTGGTAGACATCGGACACGGGCTGGCCGTCGAGATGCTTGAAGTAATTGGTCATCGCGACCTCTACGTGTTCACGCAGGCTCGCGGTACCGCCAATGGTTATACTGCTGGGTGTTTGTTCAAATGTCGGCTGGCTGATTGCTGCACTGCCGCTGTCGTGCATTAAAGAATTTGTCGTGCTCATGCTGCGAGTTCCCCTATGGTTCGTAATTCCCCGAAAAATTGTTGTAGGAAGTCCGACTGCGCTTGCTGACTATCCAGTTTGTTAAACCGCGACCTTGCGTTTTCCAGCGCTGCGCATACCGTGCGGATGATGTCTGTGTTGTTTTCACCCAGGACTTGTTCATCCGACCCTGAAACACGGCTTGAAGCCTGCGCGGCGTCGCCTGCAAGCTGATTCACTACATCACGTTTCAGCTGGTCAAAATACCAGCAAACATGCTTGCGCGCTACTTTAACGGACAGATCCGGATAAAAATTGCCGGTTTTTTCGCCGCCCTGGCACAAAGCATCTTGTTGAAACGTGCTGTAAAACGTATGAATACGCAGCAGGTGACCAATTATAAGTCGTTCTCGCGGGTTTGCCTCCTTGAGTTTCAATGATTTACCTGTAAAAAGCACACTAGTTTCTTCTCC